>SUUD01000207.1 GCA_015062715.1 Olsenella sp.
CCTGCAGGACGTGGGCTACGGCCCGCGCAACATGGGCCTCTCCCCCGACGAGGTCGCCTCCCGCTGCGAGCGCGCGCTCGCCCTCGTGGGCCTCACCGGCCGCGAGGACGCCTCGCCCTTCCAGCTCTCCGGCGGCCAGCAGCGCCTGTGCGCCATCGCCGGCATCCTGGCCATGGACCCACAAATCCTGGTCCTCGACGAGCCCACCGCCGGGCTTGACCCGCGCGGCAGGGCGCACCTCGAGCAGATTCTCGACGAGATCAACGCGTCTGGCGTCACCATCGTGCGGGTGACCCACGCCATGGACGTGGCGGCGCATGCCGACCACGTGGCCGTCCTCTCGCAGTCGCACCTGCTCATGCAGGGCACCGCGGCCGAGGTCTTCTCGCCCGCGAACGAGGGCGTCCTGCATGACGCGGGCCTGGGCCTTCCGGAGCCGCTGCGCTGGGCCGTGCGCCTGGGCCTCGGCTCCGCCCCGCTCACCACGAGCGCGCTGGTCGACTCCCTCTGCGCCGCCACGGCCTCCCCCGCGGCCGGAGAGGGGGCGATGCGCTGATGGCGTTCAGGCTCAACCTGGGCCAGTACTGGCCCGCACGCTCCGTGCTCCACCGCCTCGACCCGCGCGCCAAGGTCGTGGGCGCGCTCGCCCTCATGGTGTCGGTCTTCTTCATCCACACCTGGCAACAGCTGGTGTTTGGCTGGGCGTTCGCCCTGGTCCTGGTGCTGCTGTCGCGCGTGCCGGTCGCCCGCGTCCTCGAGAGCGTCAAGCCCGTGATGCTCATGCTGTGCGTGCTCAGCATCTGCAACCTGCTGCTCGTGCGCCGCGGAGACGTGCTCGTGGCGCTGGGCCCCCTCACCATCACCACCGGCGGCGCCTGGGCGGCCGTGGTCTACTCGCTGCGCCTGGTCGTGGCCGTCATCGCCGCGGCGCTGCTGCTGCTCACCACCACGCCCACCCAGCTCACCGACGCCGCCGACGCCATGCTCTCGCCCCTCTCGCGCATCGGCCTGCCCGGCCACGAGCTGGCCATGGTGTTCTCGCTCATGCTGCGCTTCATCCCCACGCTCGCTGACGAGGCGTCGGCCATCCTCGACGCCCAGACCTCGCGCGGCGGCGGCCTGGGCGAGGGCTCCGTCGCCAAGCGCGTCCGCGCGATCGTGCCCGTGGTGGTGGCGCTGCTCGCCAGCAGTCTGCGACACGCCAACGGCCTGTCGCGCGCCCTCGACGCCCGCTGCTACGAGGGCGGGGACGGCCGCAGCCATTGGCATCCGCTGCGGCTGGGACTGCGCGACGCCGCGGCTGTGGCCGTGGTGGCCGCGTTCGTGACCGCGCTCATCCTGCTTGGGTGAGACAGTCGGGGACGGTTCTCAACTGTCTCATTCCCAGATTGGGATAGAAGTCTGTCCCTACCTGTCTCTGAGACAGTTGAGAACCGTCCCCGACTGTCTCACCCGTCCCCGGCTGTCTCACCCGGCCGCGGCACACCTACCACACAACGCTCGCCTATACTCTCCCTCAGGCTAATCGCGCGAAAGGAGCGTCCATGTCCCAGGAGAAGGCCCCGCAGGACACCTGCGTTCTGGTCACCGGAGGCGCCGGGTTCATCGGCAGCCACACCGTCGTCGAGCTGCTCGAGGGCGGCTACGAGGTCGTCGTCGTCGACAACCTCTGCAACTCCAGCGAGAAGGCCCTCGACCGCGTCGACCAGATCGTGGGCGAGGAGGCCTCGCAGCGCCTCACCTTCATCCGCGCCGACGTCTGCGACAAGGACGCCCTCGACGCCATCTTCGAGGAGTTCCCCATCGACCGCGTGATCCACTTCGCCGGCCTCAAGGCCGTGGGCGAGTCCGTCTCCAAGCCCCTCGAGTACTACTCCAACAACCTCGGCTCCACCTTCGCGCTGCTCGAGACCATGCGCGCGCACGGCTGCAAGAGCATCATCTTCTCGTCCAGCGCCACCGTCTACGGCGACCCCGACGAGCTGCCGCTCACCGAGGCCAGCCCCAAGAAGAACGCGACCAACCCCTACGGCTGGACCAAGTGGATGATCGAGCAGATCCTCATGGACGTGGCCAAGGCCGACCCCGAGTGGGACGTCGTGCTGCTGCGCTACTTCAACCCCATCGGCGCCCACGAGAGCGGCCTCATTGGCGAGGACCCCAAGGGCATCCCCAACAACCTGCTGCCCTACGTGGCGCAGGTGGCCGTGGGCAAGCGCGAGGCCGTCCACGTCTTTGGCGACGACTACGACACCCCCGACGGCACCGGCGTGCGCGACTACATCCACGTGGTCGACCTGGCCCGTGGCCATGTGGCGGCCCTGGCCTGGATGAACGGCCGCACCGGCTGCGAGGTCTTCAACCTGGGCACCGGCAACGGCACCTCCGTGCTGCAGATCATCAAGGCCTTTGGCGAGGCCTGCGGCCACGAGGTCCCCTACGTCATCGACCCGCGCCGCCCCGGCGACGTCACCGCCAACTACGCCGACTGCACCAAGGCCCGCGAGCTCATGGGCTGGGAGGCGCAGTTCGACATCGCCGACATGTGCCGCGACAGCTGGAACTGGCAGAGCCACAACCCCGACGGGTACGGCGCGTAGCGTGGGCGCCACCAGCGCACAGGCGGCCGTGGACGCCGCACCGTTCCTCGCCTACCTCGACCGGGGCCGTGCCCTGGTCGAGCGGTGGATCGAAAAGAACGCCTGGGCCTCCGCGGAGGGCGGGCGCGTGTCCCGCGACCTCGACCGCTACCTCTACGCCCCGCTCGAGCACTTCAACGAGGGTGGCGGCAAGCGCGTACGCCCCGTGCTGTCCCTTTTGGGTTGCGAGGCCGTGGGCGGCGAGGCGGGCCGGGCCCTTGCCGCAGGCTGCGCGATCGAGCTCTTCCAGAGCGCGGCCCTCGTCCACGACGACATCGCCGACGAGGGCACCATGCGGCGCGGGGAGCCGTGCCTGCACGTCTCGGAGGGGGTCGGCCTGGCCATCAACGTCGGTGACGCCGCTCTGGTGCAGGCAAGCGAGGCCATCCTCGCCGACGGGGCGCTCGACGCGTCCGCCCGCGTCGCGGCCATGTGCGAGTTCATCGCCATGGAGAGGCGCACCCTCGAGGGCCAGGCGCTCGACCTGGGATGGGTGCGCGACAGGCGCTGGGACCTCGCACCGGACGACTACCTCGCCATGGCCACGCTCAAGACCGCGCACTACTCGTGCGCGACGCCGCTGGTGATTGGCGCCATCTGCGGCGGCGGCACCGCCGGGCAGGTCGAGGCGCTGCGCTCGTTTGGCCTGGACGCGGGGCTTGCCTTCCAGATCCGCGACGACCTGCTCAACCTCACGGGCGACGCGGCCGAGCAGGGCAAGGACTTCCGCAGCGACATCACCGAGGGCAAGCGGACCCTCGCCGCGCTGGCGGCGTTGGCACGCCTGGACGGCGCCGGCCGCGCCGAGCTCGAGTCGATCCTGTCGGCGGACACCGGAGACGAGCCCGCGCTGGCCCGAGCCGTCGAGCTCATGGAGGCGTCCGGCGCCCTCGCGTACGCCGACGCCTGCGCGCGCGGGCTCGTCGAGAGCGCCGTTGGCACCATCTCCGAGGCCGACATCGCCCAAGACGCGCGCACGACGCTCGTCTCTATGGCACACTATTTCATTGAGCGGGCCCGCTAGGCCCCGCGCCGAGAAACGTAGCGCAGACGCACCACGGGCGCGCAAGGGAGGATCATG
>SUUD01000026.1 GCA_015062715.1 Olsenella sp.
CCCATGATCAGGGTTGTCGCTCGTATCGTCGTTTCCGAGGAGAACGTCGAGGAGTTCCTGGCCGTCGCGAAGGGCCTTGTGGAGGCCACGCGCGAGAAGGACGGCCCCATCGCGTACAACCTCGTCCGCAGCCTGGACGATCCCACGCAGTTCCGCATGCTCGAGGTCTGGGACGAGCTGGCCACGCTCGAGGCGCACCTCGCGACCGAGCACTTCCAGACGGCCATCCCCAAGATCGGCGCGCTTGCGGTCGAGGCCCCTCCCGCCGACGTCTTCGAGGACGTCTGCTAGCCAATCGTTCCTCAAGCCTTCCGGGGGCAGCCCCCAGATGGTCGGCAATCTATCTGTTTACCTGCTGCAAAGTGCCCTGCTGGGCAGCCGGCGCCATTCCTGCGTGGTATTCTCTATAGGTTGCACGCTCACAACCACATGAGAGGAACCGCCGTGGAAGAGATGGACAAGACCTATGACCCCCAGGTCGTCGAGCCCGAGCTCGTCGACGCGTGGATGCAGGCAGGCTGCTATCAGCGCAACAAGGGCGTAGGCGACTGCACGGTCGTGATCCCGCCGCCCAACGTGACCGGCGTCCTGCACATGGGCCACGCCATGGACGACACCATCCAGGACACCTTCGTGCGCTTCAACCGCATGCGCGGCATCTCCACCCGCTGGATCCTGGGCACCGACCACGCCGGCATCGCCACGCAGACCAAGGTCGACAAGAAGCTCAAGGAGGAGGGCATCTCCCGCCTCGAGATCGGCCGCGAGAAGTTCCTCGAGGCCTGCCAGGACTGGCGTCGCGAGTACGGCGGCATCATCGTCAACCAGATCCGCCGCATGGGCTGCTCCATCGACTTCGAGGACGAGAAGTTCACGATGTCCGAC
The DNA here is from genome assembly GCA_015062715.1 of Olsenella sp. GTDB lineage: Bacteria > Actinomycetota > Coriobacteriia > Coriobacteriales > Atopobiaceae > SIG37. The sequence continues at coordinate 886 of SUUD01000026.1, forward strand.
GAGTACGCCAAGGCCGTGCGCAAGGTCTTCGTCGACTGGTACCACGACGGCCTCATCTACCGCGGCAAGCGCATCGTCAACTGGTGCCCCAGCTGCTGCACCGCCATCTCGGACGACGAGGCCGAGTACCATGACGAGACGGGCCACCTCTGGCACCTGCGCTACCCGTTGACCGAGCCCGTCGACGGCATCGAGTACATCGAGGTCGCCACCACCCGCCCCGAGACCATGCTCGGCGACACCGGCATCGCCGTCTCCCCGCAGGACCCCGACAAGGAGAAGTTCGTCGGCAAGACGGTCATGCTCCCCATCGTCAACCGCGAGATTCCCATCTTCAGCGACTGGCACGTCAAGCCGGGCTTTGGCACGGGCTTCGTCAAGGTCACGCCCGCCCACGACCCCAACGACTACGCCATGGGCCAGGCCCACGACCTGCCGCAGATCAACATCTTCGACGAGCATGCGGTCGTGGTCGAGGGATACGGCGAGTTCACCGGCATGGACCGCGACCAGGCGCGCGAGGCCATCGTCGCGTGGTTCGACGAGCACGGCCTGCTGGGCGAGGTCGAGGAGCACGAGCACTCCGTCATGCACTGCTACCGCTGCGACTCCACGCTCGAGCCCTGGCTGTCCGAGCAGTGGTTCGTGGCCGTCGACAAGCTCAAGGGGCGCGCGACCGAGGTCGTCAAGAGCGGCGAGGTCACCTTCCACCCGGCCCGCTGGACCGACACCTACCTCACCTGGATGGAGAACCTCAAGGACTGGTGCATCTCGCGCCAGCTGTGGTGGGGCCACCGCATCCCGGTCTTCTACTGCGACGAGTGCGGCTGGATGGATGCCTCGATGGAGGACGTCGACACCTGCCCGCACTGTGGCGCCAAGGTCCGCCAGGACGAGGACGTGCTCGACACCTGGTTCAGCTCGCAGCTGTGGACCTTCGCCACGCAGGGCTGGCCCGACCACCCCGAGCAGATGGTCGGCCATCATCCCACCAAGGTCCTGGTCACCGCCCGCGACATCATCGCCCTGTGGGTCGCCCGCATGGTCATGAGCTCGCTGTACTTCTGCGACGAGGTCCCCTTCGAGGACGTCTACATCTACGCCACCATCCTGGCCAAGGACGGCAGCCGCATGTCCAAGTCCAAGGGCAACGGCGTCGACCCCATGGACCTCATGGCCATGTACGGCGCCGACGCCATGCGCCATGGCCTGCTCACGCTGGTCACCGGCAACCAGGACGTCCGCTTCGACGCGAACATCGACAAGAAGACCAAGCAGCTCATCGACGCGCCGCGCACCGACGCCAGCCGCTCCTTCGTCACCAAGATCTGGAACGCGAGCCGCTTCGTCCTTATGAACATGGACGGCTATACGCCCGGCGAGCCCAAGGCCGAGACGCCCGAGGACGCCTGGATGCTCAGCCGCCTGGCCAAGATGGTCACGGCCGCGACGGACGACCTGGTGGGCTACGAGTTTGGCGACTACGCCCGCGACATCCAGGCCTTCTTCTGGAACGACTTCTGCGACTGGTACATCGAGCTGTGCAAGGGCCGCCTCAACGGCGACGACGCCGAGGAGCGCCTGCAGGTCCAGCGCAACCTCATGTTCGTGCTCGACGCCTCGCTGCGCCTGCTCCACCCGGTCATGCCCTTCGTCACCGAGAAGGTCTGGGACGCCATGCCCGCCAGCGGCCTCGACGGCGAGGCCCACGAGGGCCGCTTCCTCATGATGGCCGCCTGGCCAGAGCCCGAGGCCTTCGCCGAGTTCGTCAACGACGCCGCCGAGCGCGACTTCGAGCTGGGTCGTCGCGTCGTGCTGGCCGTCCGCTCCACCCGCGCCCGCTACCGCCTGTCGCCCAAGGAGCAGCTCGACGTCTGCGTGCGTGCGAGCGACGAGGAGAGCGCCATCATCACGGGGCAGAGGGCGTTCGTGCAGAACGTCGGCCGCGTGGGCGAGATGGTCGCGGCCGCTGACGCCGCCAAGCCGGCAGGCTCCGTGACGGTGCTCGACGGCGGCCTCGAGATCTACGTGGTCGTGGGAGGTCTCGTCGACCTCGCCGGCGAGGCCGCACGCCTGCAGAAGGACCTCGCCAAGGCCGAGAAGGACCTTGCCGGCGTCGAGCGCACGCTGGCCAACGAGGGCTTCGTCGCCAAGGCGGCCCCCGAGGTCATCGAGAAGAAGCGTGGCCAGGCTGCCGAGCTCGCCGCTACGGTCGAGCAGCTGCGCGCTCAGCTGGCCGACCTGGGCTAGGGCTCGCGGCCGGCACGCAATCTGGTCTATGATGGGGCCGGTCCCTTGGGACCGGCCCTTCTTCATGCCGGGGGAGAGGAGCTCGACCATGAGCCGGAACCGGATCCTCGCGCTTGCCCTAGCCGCCCTCGCCCTTGCCGCGCTTGCCTATTGGCAGCTGCGCTGGCGCACGCCCGAGGGGCCGCTCACCTACCTCTCGTACAGCACGGGCGGCGGCATGATGGGAGGCCACTCGTCGTCCGTCCTCGAGGTGGCGGACGACGGCTCCGCCACGCTCACCACCTCGAGCCAGGGGTGGCATGGGGACCGCGAGGCCACGCGCGTCTACGAGGTGGACCCCGCGTACCTCGACCAGGCCCGCGACATCGTCGAGCGCCGCCACCTCGTCCATGCGAGCGGCCTTCCCATGAGCGACCTCTTCCCACTTGACGCGGACACCTGGACGCTCTCGTTCACGCTGGGGGAGTACGACCACTACTCGGTCAGCCAGTACCAGGTGCTCGATGCAGGCAGCAGGGACGGCGTGGGAGAGCTGGCTGCCCTGATGGCCGAGGCGGCGTCCTCGGGGACGCTCCTGAGCGAGACCCTCTCGCCGCGCGAGGTCTTCCTCTCGGCCCCCGATGGGTACACCTACATGTTCGAGGTCAACGACAGCCAGGCGGCGACCGACCTCTGCGAGGCGCTGCCGCTCGAGCCCTCCATGGAGGTGCGGGGCGACGAGGTCGTCCTCGTGCTTCCCACCCCGCTCGACGTCACCGACGCGCCGAAGGCGACGGGCGGCGAGGCGGGTACGCTCGCCTACCGCGCGTCCACGGGGGAGCTCGTCATCGAGTGCGCGGCGTTCGAGCCCGAGGAGGGCCTGTACGAGCTGGGCACGACGGACGCCTACTACGTGGAGGACATCGCGCAGGCTGGCGGCGGCGCGTGCAGCCTGTGGACCAACAGCTACGAGTGGTAGGCGGCGGGTCCGGGGGCTATAGGCTCAGCGAGAAGTGGACCACCACGTCATCGCAACCGCCCACGGGCGCCCAGCCGCGGACCAGGTGCTCGTTGGGCATGTCGAAGCAGCCCTCGCCGCTCTTGAGGGCCTTCGCGAGCAGGCAGCCCCGATGCATCTCGGGCGAGCCCACCTTCGCGCAGGTGAGCCCGGGCTCAAAGCCGCGTCCCAGCGCGACGTCGTTCACGGCAAGAATCTCATGACCACTGGTGATGAGCCGTGCCATGCCGGGAAATGCGTCCCACATCTCGTGAAACTCGCGAATGAGCTGGTCCCTGTCCATGCCTGGCCCCCTGTCTCTGGATGCAACGGCCCATATGGTAGTCCTTCGGCGCCAGACGTGGCTCAACGTGTGCTCCCAAGGAGTCACGACGGCACTCAGAAGTCGATAAAAATGGACATAACCTGCATGGTATCCGCGACACAAATTGCTAACATTAGAAAGGTTGCGACGATCACAAGATTCGCGACGGCTGTCGCGGATCCCTCGCGTAAGGAGTAATGAATGAGTCGCGTGAGCCGCAAGGAAGACCAGTTCTACACGATGCTCAAGGAGCTGGCGAATGGCGTGCACGACGCATGCGAGCCCTTTAGTAAGCTCGTGAGCGGATGGCCCGAGTCCACCGGCCTCATCCCCAAGATCGACGAGTACGAGGCCATCTGCGACGGGCACGTCTCCTCGATTCTCGATGAGCTCAACACGAGCTTCATCACCCCGTTCGACCGCGAGGACCTCTCGGCGCTCGCGCTCGGCCTCGATGACATCGTCGACGGCATGGAGGATATCGCCATTCGCTACGAGCTCTATGACGTGGGCAACATGATTCCCGAGGCCGACGAGATGAACCAGCTCATCGTCCAGGCGGTCGGCGAGATCCGCGACATGATGGAGCGCCTGCCCGACTTCAAGAAGGACCCGGCCATCCGAACCCACCTCAAGATGGTGACCGAGCTCGAGGACGCGGGCGACATCGTCTACCGCAACGCCATGGCGCGCGTCTTCGCCGAGCATGGCGACCCCATCCACGTGCTCAAGTGGAAGAGCCTCCTCGACAACACCGAGAACACGCTCAATGCCTGCAAGGACGTCGCCAACATCGTCCAGGGCATCATCATGAAGAACGCCTAGCGCCAGAGGAGACTCGTCATGTTCAGTGGACTCCTCTTCGCCGTGCTCGCCGCGGCATTCGTGTTCGAGTTCATCAACGGATTCCACGACACCGCGAACGCCATCGCCACCACGGTCTACACGCGCGCGCTTCCCCCGCGCGTCGCCATCCTCATGAGCGCCACCATGAACTTCATCGGCGCCCTCATGAGCGAGAACGTCGCCCTCACCATCGCGAAGGGCCTGGTCGACGTCCAGCTCGAGCTGCACGTCATCCTCGCCGCCCTGATGGGCGCCATCATCTGGGACCTCTTCACCTGGTGGCGCGCCATCCCGTCGAGCTCGTCGCACGCCCTCATCGGCAGCCTCATTGGCGCGACGATCATGTTCACGGGCGGCACCAAGGACGTCATCTGGAGCGGCGTCCTCAACAAGGTGATCATCCCCATCTTCACCTCGCCGCTCATCGGCCTCTGCCTGGGCTACCTCTTCATGCGCCTGGTGTTCGAGATATGCGCGAACGTCCAGGTCCACAAGGCCAACGCCTTCTTCCACAAGGCCCAGATCGCCAGCTCCATGTTCATGGCGTACAGCCACGGCAACAACGACGCCCAGAAGACCATGGGCATCATCACCATCGCGCTCGCCTCGGTCGGCGCGTACACCGGCGAGGGCATTCCCCTGTGGGTCAAGCTCTTCTGCGCGGCCACCATGGCCCTGGGCACCTCGATCGGCGGCCAGCGCATCATGAAGACGGTGGGCTCCGGCGTCACCAAGCTCGAGCCCGTCATGGGCTTCGTGTCCGAGACCAGCTCCGCCATCGCCATCGAGGTCATGACGGCCCTTGGTGCGCCCGTCTCGACCACCCAGGTCATCACCACCTCGATCATGGGCGCCGGCACGGCCAAGGGCGCCAAGAAGGTCAAGTGGGGCATCGGCTACCAGATGCTCACGGCCTGGATCGTCACGCTGCCGGCCACCATGCTTTTGGGCGGGTGCGTCGCCTGGCTGGTGGGCCTCATCTTCTAGCTCCTGCACCTGCATATGCGCCGTACGGGGCGGGGTCGAGGGACCCCGCCTCTATTTTGAGCCGACTGGCCCCGAGCCCGGGACGTGCCGGCCGATCCCTATTGCCTGCCCGCCTCCTGCGTGCGCGCATAGAGGCCCACGAGCGTCACGAGCACCTCGAGCATGGTCTCGAGCTCGGGGACGGGGACGAACTCGCGCACGCCATGCGCGTTGTAGTAGCAGGCCGAGAGGTTGGCGCAGGGAAAGCCCCGGAACGACAGCTGCGAGCCGTCGGTGCCGCCGCGCATGGGGACGCAGGTCATCTCGACGCCTGCGGCGGCAAATGCCGCCCGCGCGTTCTCGATGAGGTGGGCGTTCTCGGGCAGGGCGACCACGTCGGCGAGGTTGTGGTACTGGTCGCGGATCTCGATCGCGAGGACCCCCTCGCCCATCTGGGCATTCACGAGCTCGACGGCGCGCCGCATGAGACTCTTGCGCTCCTCGACCCTTGCCTGGTCGTGGTCGCGGATGATGTAGCTGGCGCTTGCCTCCTCGCAGCTGCCCTCCATGCGCTCGAGGTAGTAGAAGCCCTCGTAGCCCTCGGTGAACTCGGGCCGCTCCTGGGCGGGCAGCATCTGGTGGAAGCGCATGATGGCCTCGGAGGCGTTTATCATGACGCCCTTTGCCGTGCCCGTATGGACCGAGACGCCGCGGGCCTCGACCAGCGCCTCGGCAGCGTTGAAGGTCTCGTAGCAGAGCTCGCCCAGGGGGCCTCCGTCGATGGTGTAGCCATAGGCGGCGCCAAAGGCGTCCAGGTCGAGAAGGGCGGCCCCGTGGCCGATCTCCTCGTCCGGCACGAAGGCGAAGGCCAAAGGCGGGTGGGGGAGCGTAGGGTCATCCGCCAGACGCCGCATGAGCGCGAGGCAGAGGGCATCGCCCGCCTTGTCGTCGCCACCCAAAAGCGACGTGCCGTCGCTGGTGACCAGGTCCCAGCCCACCATGTGTCCGAGCTGCGGGTTGATGGTGGGTCCGATCTCGACTGGCATGCCGTCGCGCCCGGTGCCGATTGCGAGCGTGCCGCCCTCGTAGCGCACGACCCGAGGCCGCACCGGCTCGCCCCACGACTGCCAGGCCGTGTCTATGTGGCAGCAGAAGCCCAGGGTGGGCAGGCCCTCGCAGCCGGGGCTCGCGGGCCAGTGGCAGGTGACGTAGGCATGCTCGTCGAGCGTCACGTCAAGGGCGCCCAGCTCGCGCAGGTCGGCCTCGATGACGCGAGCCATCTCGTGCTGGCTGGGGGTGGAGGGTACCGTGTCTGCGGTGAGGGGGTTCGACTGCGAGGGGACCTCGCAGTACCTGACAAGCCTGTCGACGACGTCGCTCATGTGGCCTCCTTGTGCGCATGCGTATGGGGCAATCATGCCACCAATCGGGAGGGCGGGGCGTGGGCGCCGTCACGGTCAGACAAACTGCAGGGGTCGCGCATGAGAGGGGAGGCCGCGTGCGACGACGCGACCTCCCCTAGATTGCCCGACGTGGGGGCGTCGGGCGTCCCGAAGGTCCTACGAGAGCCAGTTCTTCTCGGTGATGGTGATCTCGAAGCCATGGGCCATCACCTTGTCACCAACGTGGAGCTTGTCCTTCTTGGCCAGGATGTAGCCGTTGTTGACGTCCTTCACGTAGGAGTAGACCAGCTTGGACACGCGGCCGACCTCTTCCTCCTCGCCGTCGATGTAGATGGGCTCGCCGGCGCCGCCGTACTGCTTGGAGCGGATGTAGAAGTCCTCGTTGGGGTCGGTGACGATGAAGCCCACCATCTCCCGCTCCGGGCCCGCCTCCTTGATCTTCAGGAGGGCCTCCTTGCCGATGAACTCCTTGTCCCAGTTGATGTTCTTCTCGAGGCCGACCTCGAAGGGGTTGGTGTGGGCGAGGTCGCGCATGTAGTAGAAGCCCGCCTCGGTGGGCAGCGTCCACGCGAAGACCTGGAACTCGGTGACCTCGCGGCCGCCAAGCTCCGCGCAGGCCTCGTCGATGGCCTTCTCGACCGTCTCGTAGTCGTCCATCGCGCAGTAGACCTCGTAGCCGAGCTTCTCGCCGGAGAATCCGCCGCGGTTGACGATGACGTCGCAGCCGGCGATGACGTTCGGCTCATGGGCGAAGAACCGCAGGCCGTCGACGGGCTTCTCCGCGATCTTGTTCAGGGCCTCCTTGGACTTGGGCCCCTGGATGGAGTACATGGCCCAGTCCTCGGTGACCTCGGTCCAGTCGATGTCGTAGTCGTCCGAGTGGAAGTAGAACCAGTCGTCCGCCTTCAGGCCGTAGAGCGTCGAGATCCAGTACCTGTCCTCGTCCATGCGCATGACGACCACGTCGTCGATGATCTCGCCCTCGTCGTTGAGCATGACCGTGTAGCGGTCCCGGCCAACCGCGAGGTTGTCGATCCTGTTGGGGTAGATGTAGTCCAAAAACGCCGTGGCGTCCGCGCCGGTGACCTCGATGAGCTGGTGGGTGAAGTAGTACCAGCCAACGCTCTCGCGCACGGCCATGTGCTCGGCACGCTTCATCTCGTCATGGGCGAAAATGTTCTTGTACACGAGAGCCTCCTTACATGAACTTGTCGATCTTCTTCGCAATCTTCACGCGCATCTTGCCCTCGGGGGAGTCCTCCTCCCACACGGACCACTGCGCGTTCACCAGGGTCTTGACCATGCCGTGCCACATCCACAGGTGCGCCTCGTTGAGCAGCTGGGTTGCGCCGATGGCCAGGCCGCCGCGGTCGATGACGAGGATGACCTCGTTCTCGTTGAAGGCCTCGACCTCGTACTTGGCGAGCAGCGACTGCAGCAGCACCTCGATGAGGCCGCCCAGGATGCGCCCGTCCTCGCCGATGGTGAGGGGCACGCCGAGCCACTCGCGGCAGGCGAGGATGGCGTAGCGCTCGCCGAACATGGCCTTGCCGGCGGCCTCGAGGACGCACTTCAGGATCCAGTCGGCGTTCTCGCGGGTGGTGTAGCCCTTCCTCACGGCGTTGTCGATGGCCGGGAGCAGGTACAGCGACGCCGCCGTGGAGAGGTTGATCATCTGGTTGGAGGAGTCGGTCTCCTCGTTGGTGCCGTTCACGAAGTGGTAGTCGGTCTCCTCGCGAAACATCATCGACTCGGCGACGCAGTCCTCCTCCTCGGTGAACTTCTTGTAGTCGTCGGAGACGGCCGGGCCGAAGGACTCCCACAGGGCGTGCTCGGGGGCGGGGTACTTCTCGCGGCTCTCGGCGATGATGCGGCAGTGGCGGTCGCCGCAGCCCTTGGCCTCGACCATCATGTAGTCCATCGACTTGCCGGGCCTGTGGCGGGTGGCGGTTGCCTCGGCCTGTCCGCAGAGCGACATCGTGGTGGCGCGGCAGAGCTCGGAGCAGCAGATGTCCCAGTCGCAGACGTCGAGCTCCTTCTCGGCGCGATAGGTGCCGAAGTCCTGGCAGCGGCCGCACATCAAAAGGGCGTCATCGCCCTTGTCGCCGATGAGGGCGCCCGGGTACATGCCGCACATGAATGGGTGGATGCCGAAGCTCTCGTCGGCGGGGTACATGGTGCCGGTGTAGAGCAGGCGGGCGTGCGCCTCCTCGCACATCTCTTGGGCGCGCGTCTCGTAGTCCGGGATGATGATGCGGTATGCCTGAGCCACGGCGGCCGAGAGGACAGACTCGAAGCGCGAGGCGTAGTGCAGTGCCTCCTGGTAGGAGAAGAGCTTGTTCCACGGCGTCTGGACGGCGTTGTACTTCTTGAAGCCGGCGCCGTCGCCCGAATCGACGGGAATCCTCTCGTTGATCTTCTTGGACATGAGGGTCCTCTTTCTACTCGTCTTCCGGCGGATAGGCCTCGATGGCCACCTGTCGGGTAAAGATGTTGTGGTTGGCTCCGCCGTTGACGAAGATGGTCTCGCCGGTCACGCCGTCGGAGGCGGGCGTGCACATCATGTAGGCCATCGTCGCGACCTGGTCGACCGGCAGCAGGTCGGGCGTCGACCAGACGGCGAGCTCGTCGTAGAACTCGTCCTGCTTCTCCTCGGGAAGCTCGTCGGAGCAGAGGTTGCTGGCGGCGCCGGGCGTCACCATGCCACCGGGGGCGATGGAGTTGACCAGGATGCCGAAGCGCTTGAGCTCCTTGGCCGTCTCCGTGACCAGGCCCATGACGGCGGCCTTGCTGGAGGCGTAGTGCGGGTACCCGCCGAAGACGGGGAAGGGCATGACGGGGCAGTCGGACGAGATCAGCACGATCTTGCCCTTCGAGCCGGTCTCGACCATGTGGCGGGAGACGTACTTCACGCCGTAGAACGCGCCGTACACGTTGGTCTGGAAGACGCGCTCGAGGTCCTTCCTGGGCAGGTCGTAGATGTGGGCGTAGTTCCAGACCGCGGCGGAGTTGACGTAGATGTCGAGCCCGCCGAAGGTCTTCACGGTGAAGTCGACGAGGGCCTCGACCTGCTCCTCCTCGCGGATGTTGCAGAGGCAGAAGGCGACCTGGTCCTTGAAGCCCGCCTGCTCGAACAGCGGCATGGCGGACTCCTCCTCCAGCGTGGAGTGGGAGGAGACGACGACGTTGGCGCCGCCCTGCAGCAGGCGCAGGGCGATGTTGAAGCCCAGGCCCGACGTTCCTCCGGTCACCAGTGCGGTCTTGCCACGTACGGTGAACATGTCCTCCAAGGGCCTGCTCTGGTCGACGTACGACTCCAGCATTCCCTTGTCAGAAGCGCTAAAAGCCATGATGGACAATCCTCTCCTCGTGCCGACGATGCGAATCCCGGGAAGGAAGATTCAAGGCCATTCTATGGGCTGCCCGCCCATCGAAAAACGCGCGCCATCGAGGATTCTCAGGGGTGATAACACCTACAATTTGATGGGTGGGGAGAGGGACAGGAGCGCGGTCTCACGCGGGTCCTCCCGAGACGGTTGGAGCAAGAATGAGGTTGAACGCCGATCTTGTCTGTGCGGGGCTCAGGCGCAGCTACAACGTCAGCATCCATGGGCCGCGCACCAAGGAGCTGAGAATCTCTCGTCCGGAGTTCTACATGGACGGCTCCGACGCATTCCTGAGCGACCACCTGTACCTGGCGACCGTCGAGCACCTTCCGCTTCGTCCCAAGATCGGCAAGAACTCCGTGCTCGTCTGCATCGGGGACGCGGCCAAGCTGTCCTACTACAAGGACCGGTGCTGCGTGATGGTCATCCACAACAAGGCCGACTTCTTCTCGGTGCACAAGGTGCTCGACGAGGTCTTCGACCGCTACATCGCCTGGGAGCAGGAGCTGTTCCGCATCTTTCTGGAGTCCGCGGACGTCCAGGCGATCACGGACTGCCTGAGCGGGCTGCTCGGGCAGGAGGTCTTCGTCATCGACTCGTCCTTCTCGTGCCTCGCCCGCTCGTCTGGGGACGAGGGCCCGACGGGCAAGCCGGTCGTCGCGATCGAGAACCAGAACCTCAGCCCCGAGGCAATCTCGGAGTACCTCAAGAAGGGGACCATGCTCTTGGACAGGCATGGGGTCCTAACGTTTGACTTCGAGGGCGAGCACTCGATCTGCGTCAACCTGTTCGACCACAACGACCGCTACAACGGCTGCCTCGTGGCGCTCTTTGGGGCCGATGTCCCATGCCCCGGCGAGGACGCCCTGGTCGAGATGACGGCCAAGGCCATCGAGCGGGTGCTGGAGATGAACCCCGTCGTGCTGTCGGACCCCCACTCGGTGCTCAAGACCGCGCTGCAGCACATCGTCGAGGAGATGCCGCTCTCGGCCTCCCGGAAGTGGGCGCTGAGCCTGCGCGACCAGCAGGTCGAGTACGTCTGCGTGGTCCTGCGCAGCGCAAGCCACCTGAACCAGCTCCCCGCGGGGTATGTCTGCAACTCGTTCGAGATCGAGTTCTCCGGGAGCATCTCCTTCGAGTCCGGCGAGGCCATCGTGTGCTTCCTGCCGACGGAGGGGCTGAGGGACGCGGAGGGCTCGTACTACGCGACCCTGAACAGGAGGCTCACGCCCTTCCTCGATAAGACCGTCATGGTGGCGGGTATCTCCAACCCCTTTAGCGACCTCTATGACGCCCGGTCCTTCTATCGGCAGGCAGAGGTGGCCCTGGACTGCGGGAGGCTGGTGGCCCCGGCGGGGAACCTGTACTACTTCGACAGCTACGCCCTCATCGACATGATCGTGAACTCGACCGCCAACCTGCGCGCGGACCTGTACTATCCGCGGGGCATGGCCGCGCTTGTCGAGCACGACAAGACGTCTGCCGTGTCCTATGTCGAGACGCTGCGGGTCTTTCTCGAGGAGAACATGTCCTATACGGCTGCGGCGCGGGTCCTCTACGTTCATCGCAGCACGCTCATCGACCGCATCGACCGGATCGAGCGAGAGCTTGGCGTCGACCTCAACGACGCGGAGTCGCGCCTGCGCATCCTCATGTCCCTCAAGGCGATGGAGATAGAGAGCCTGGTTAAGAGCGTGGGGGAGAGGGCGTAAAGCGGATCGGGCCGCCCCTTCCGGACAGCCCGATCAAGCAATGCGATATGTGGGTCGGCGCTACTTCTTGCAGGCCTTCAGGGCGGCGTCGAGCTCGTCTGCGCGCGCTGCCAGCTCGGCGGACTCCGGGTAGGAAAGGAGCTTGCGGTAGGTCATGCCGCCGACGAGCTTCATGCGCGGGTCGGTGGTGGAACCGGGAACGAACTGCTCCAGGACGGCGCGGCCCTCCTCGGAACGCATGATGTCCCTAACCTTCGAATCAAGCGACAGTGCCATGGTGAGTTCCTCCTTTGTCGTCAGAAATCCTTCCCGGGATCTCTGAGCCACATGGTAGGGAGGGCATGCGCGTTCTTGAATCCACAAAGCATGGGCGTTTGGCGGCACTTGGGGGGACACTTTGACGGTCGGATGGTTGCTGCTGGCGACACGACCTCGATTCCAGCGCGCTAACCCCTGGCTCCCAAGAACAGGCACGAGTACAGCAGGTGCAGAGCCTTTTTGGAATCTCCCATGCGCTTCGTGAGGTCGATCCCCGAGACGCGCCTGATCGCGGGAGTCGAGGAGCGACTCGTCTACGGACCAGCCAAACAGGATGCTTTGGAAGTGCTCGGCGGCGAAGTCGGAGAAGAAGGAGGCGCGACGTCTGGTGACGTCCTTCTGCCCATAGCCGAGGGCGATGGCACAGCTCCGGTGATAGCGCCTGAAGGTGGTCGTCTTTGTATACTTGTCACAAAGCGAGTGAGGAGGCTGCCATGGGTATTGCCGAGAAGCGCCTTGCCATGTTCGATGCCCTGCTTTCGGGCAAGGGAATCCAGGGTCTGGTTGACGCGGCTGCCGAGGTGTTCGGCAACCCCGTCGCCGTGGCGGACATGGGCCTTGCCATGGTTGCGGTGAGCTCGGAGCTCGCGGACGATCCCGAGTGGGTCGCACAGGCGCGCGAGGCAGAGACCAACGACATGCGACAGGCGGCCCTCGCCGGCGACTTCCGTCGCGTCTACTCGGGTGACAAGACCGTGGTGGGGGAGTACCCGGGCGCCGACCAGCGCTACCTCGCGGCGCGCATCCGCAGGAAGGACGTCCTACTCGGACATGCCCTCGTCCTCGAGCGCAACCATCCCTTCGCCGATGACGACATCGCGCTGCTCCCGGACGTGTGCCGGACCT
>SUUD01000027.1 GCA_015062715.1 Olsenella sp.
TCGCGCGGGATGCCGAGCGCCTCGGCCTGGGACACGATCTTGCGCGCTATGGCCAGGCGCCCCTCGGCCGTCTTGGGGATGCCCTCCTCGTCGAGGGTGAGGCCCACGATGGCGCAGCCATAGTGCGCGGCGATGGGCAGGACGGCGTCGAGCACCTCCTGCTTGCCGTTGGTCGAGTTGATGAGGGGCTTGCCGGGGTAGCTGCGCACGGCGGCCTCGATGACGGGGGCCTCAGACGAGTCGATCTGCAGCGGCAGCGTGGTGACGCCCTGCAGGTCGGACACGATGCGGGCCATCATGGCGCGCTCGTCAATCTCGGGCAGGCCCACGTTGACGTCGAGAATCTGGGCGCCGTCGGCCGCCTGGCTGATCGCCATCGACATGATGTAGTCGAGGTCGCCCGAGCGCAGGGCCTCCTTCATGCGCTTCTTGCCCGTGGGGTTGATGCGCTCGCCAATGACGCCGACCTGGCCCATTTCGAGGGCGCAGAGCTGCTGCGAGCTCGAGACCACGAAGTCGCGGCGCACGTCGCGCGGAACGGGCGTGCGGACGCGGAGCAGCTCGCGCTCGCCCGCGACGTAGGCGGGGCTCGTGCCGCAGCAGCCGCCGACCACGGTGACGCCGGCGTCGAGCATGTCGGCGACGGCCTCGCAGTACGCCTCGGGCTGGATGTCATAGACGGTCACGTCGCCCTCGACGTGCGGCAGGCCCGCGTTTGCCTGCGCCATGACCGGGACGCGCGACCAGGGCAGCATGCGCTTGACGAGCGGGGCCACGTCCTTGGGCCCCAGCGAGCAGTTGATGCCCACCACGCTGGCCCCCATGGCCGAGAGCGTGGCCGCGGCGACCTCGGGCGTGGTGCCCAGGAAGGTGCGCCCGTCCTCGTCGAAGGTCATGGTCACGAAGGCGGGCAGGTCGGAGTTCTCGGTCACGGCCAGAAGCGCCGCCTTGGCCTCGGCGAGGTCGGCCATGGTCTCGATGATGAAGAGGTCGGCGCCGGCGGCCGTGGCGGCCACGACCTGCTCGGCGAAGAGCTCGTAGGCACGCTCGAAGGGAAGCGTCCCCATGGGCTCGAGCAGGGCTCCGGTGGGGCCCAGGTCGGCGGCGACGTAGCGGGCGCCGCCCGCGCGGGCGCATCCCACGGCGGCCGAGAAGACCTCCTCGACCGTGGCGGCGTCCCCGAGCTTCATGGCGTTGGCGCCAAAGGTGTTGGTGGTGATGGCCTCGGAGCCCGCCGCGACGTAGGCGGCGTGGATGTCGCGGATCTCGTCGGGGTTCGTGAGGCACAGGAGCTCGGGAATCTCGCCGGCCTTGAGGCCGCGCGCCTGCAGCTGCGTGCCCATGGCCCCGTCGAAGAGCAGGAACTCGCGGCCGTCGAGGACCGCCTGCAGGTGGTCGTCGGCGACGCGCAGGGTACGGGGTGCAAGACGGTCCATGTCGCTCTCCTCTCAATCCCCGCTTGGGGGGTGTCCCTTCCCAAGCGGGAAGGCAGGTGGGTCAGCCGTGGCAGGTGCGGCCCGCCGGCCTCAGCAGGCAGAAATCGTAGCACGGGCAGTCGGCGCACGACGAGTGCGACGTGGGCTGCGGCACCGCGAACATGCCCACCACGGCGGTCACGCTCTTGGTCGGGGTCATGAGCAGGGAGTCCGAGAGGGTGATGCCCAGGCGCCGCTGGGCGTCGAGCGCCGCGAGCAGTGTGGGCTGGGTCTCGAGCGGCAGGTCCCCGTAGCCAGGCGAGAAGCGGTAGTTGCAGAAGAGTCCCCGCTCGGCGGCCATGCGGACGACGCTCGCCTCCGCCGCGTCGGCGGCGCGCTCCACGGCCGTGGTCCCCGCGGCGTCGAAGATGACCTGGGCAGTCGTGTCGGTGAGCGAGAGGCGCCGCAGCTCGCGCTCCACCCCCATACCCACGGTGACGGCCATGACACCCACGGCCACCGCGCCGTCGAGGTGCCTCGCTATCGAATGGCCCCGCAGCTCGAGGGCCGTGCCGTCGAGCACCACCACGGGCGTACCGTCGTCGTCGCGAACCCCCGCGACGTCAAAGCACCTGATCGAGGCGCGCGGCCGTGCGAGCGCGAGGCACGACCTCACCACCTCGTCGATGCGCGCGCCCATGTCGGGCGAGAGGCCCTGCCCGCGGTAGCCCATGTAGCGCAGGACCTCGTCGCGGTCGACCGAGGCTATGGCATAGCTCTCGACCAAGTCGTCACCCGGCGAGGTAGCCGCAGTCGACGAGCGCCTCGTGGGTGGCATGGCCAATGACGGGCCGGTTCATGGTGTAGATGTGGATGCCGTCGACGCCGTTGGCCGCGAGGTCCACGATCTGCTCGCAGGCGTACTCGATGCCGGTCCGCAGCTGGGCGGCGTCGTCGTCGCCCACGGCCACGATCTTGCGGATGACCTTCGAGGGGATGGTCGCGCCGCAGGTGAACGCCATGCGCTGGATCTGCCGGACGCTGGTGAAGGGCATGATGCCGCAGGTGATGGGGATCTTGATGCGATGGCGGGCGCACCCGTCGCGGAAGCGGTAGAAGAGCTCGTTGTCAAAGAAGAGCTGGGTGACCAGGAAGTCGGCGCCGACGTCCTGCTTGAGCCGCAGGTGCCTGAGCGAGGTCTCGAAGTCGTCGCACTCGAAGTGGCCCTCCGGGTAGCAGGCGGCACCGACGCAGAACTCGGGGCGGGTCTGCTTGATGTAGGCGATGAGGTCGGTCGCGTATTCGAAGTCGATGGTCTCCTTGCCCGGCGCACGGTCGCCGCGCAGGGCGAGGACGTTCTGGACGCCCAGCTCGGAGAGGGCGTCGAGGTAGACGTCGACGTCCTCCTTGCTCGAGCCCAGGCAGGTGAGGTGCGCCAGGGCCGTCGTGTTCGTCTGCTCCTCGATGGCGCCCGAGACCGAGACCGTGTTGGCCGAGTTGCCCGACCCGCCCGCCGAGAAGGTCACGCTGATCCAGTCGGGGTCGCTCTTGTCGAGCTCGCGGGCGACGCCAATCGCCTCGTCGATGGGCAGGTCGCCCTTGGGCGGGAAGATCTCGAACGAGAAGGTCTGCTTGGCAGCGAGCTTTTCATCGATTCTCATGACGCCTCCAGTCCTCTTGCCACGGGTTGACAGAACAGGTTATCAGAACGGCTCCCCCAGAACCCGCACCTGCTTGAGCCAATGCCACCTTCGTTGCTTCTCGCGGGGGTCGGCGAGCGCCTCGGCAAAGCCGTCGAGGTTGAGCACGCGCATGCCCAGCAGGTGGACGAGCTCGCCGGGCGGGAGGGGGTCGGCGTCGTCGGGGCCGGCGTCGCGGGAGAGCTCTGGCGCGAACGCCTGGCCAAGCTCAGCCGCGGCGAGGCCGTCGCAGACCACGATCGTCCCCGGGTCGAGCGCGAGGATGGCCCGCCTGATGAGCTCGGGGGCAAGGTGCAGGCCCTCGGCGCCGATGGTCGAGATGGCCATCCAGTCCTCGGGGGCGTAGCCCAGGGCGCCCAGGGCCGCCCGGAGCGCCACGCCGTCCTCGCCGGCAAGCGGCGGACGCGACGATCCGTCCGCCTCGAAGGGCCACTCGGCCTTGACCAGAAGGACGCTCGAGAAGGCGTTGCCCGAGGACACGACCCCCGCGGCGGCAAGGTCGCCCAGCTCCGAGCGGGCCTTGTCCAGATACGCCTCGCGCCTGTCACGCTGTGCCGCCATGCCTGCCTCCCGTCATGGGACGCCGCACACGGCCCCGCGCCCCGCCTCATGCGAAAGATTGTACTGCTCATCCCCGTGACGAGGGTGTACGCCGGGCCGTCATGGGGTATAAGCCGTTAAGAATGCAACCACCGCGGCACTGCGCCGCACAACAAGGGAGGCCCCATGGCACAAGAGATCACGACCGCGACCTTCGACCAGATCGTCTCTGGCTCCGACAAGCCCGTCCTCGTCGACTTCTGGGCGACGTGGTGCGGCCCCTGCCGCGCCCTTGGCCCCATCGTGGATGAGATCGGCGAGGAGATGGCCGACAGGCTCGCCGTCTACAAGTGCAACGTCGATGACGAGCAGGACCTCGCCATGAAGTTCGGCATCGTGTCCATCCCCACGCTCATCCTGTTCAAGGGTGGCGAGCCGGTCCACACGATGGTTGGCGGTCGTCCCAAGGCGGCGCTTGTCGAGGAGATCGAGGCCAACCTGTAGCCCAACGGGAACGCGCCCGGCATCCTGAGACGCCGTCGCCTCTTGGCGGCGGCGTCGGTCGTATCATTGGGGTCAACGGACTGGGAGGTGGCATGGCACGGTCGGCACGGGAGATTCGGCGGAGCGCTCGCAGCCTCGTGCGCGAGAACCTGTGGACGGTCGCCATTGCGGTGGGCCTGCTGGTGTTCCTCGCCATCATGGTCAACCTCCTCTCCGACGAGATCGCCCGGCTCGACGCCGCCGCCTACTGGCTGTTCGTCGTCAAGCTGCGGCGCGAGTGGCTCACCCCCACCATGCAGGGCTTCTCCACGCTCGCATCGCCGGTGGGGCTGCTCGCCATGCTCATCATGGTCGGTGCCTTTGCTCCGGGCAAGCGGCCGGGCTGGTGCGCCGCCACCAACCTGGTGCTGGTGGTCGTCCTCAACACCCTGATCAAGAACGTCGTTCAGAGGCCTCGCCCCGACGGCTTCAGGCTGGTCTCGGAATGGGGATACAGCTTCCCCTCGGGCCACTCGATGGTCGCCATGGCCTTCTACGGGTTCCTCGCGTGGCTCGTGTGGAAGTACGAGCGCGAGGCCCTGTCGCGCTGGTTCTACGCCGCCGTGTTCGCCCTGCTCATCCTCATGATCGGCATCAGCCGCGTCTACCTGGGCGTGCACTACGCCAGCGACGTCATTGCCGGCTTCTTTGTCTCGCTTGCCTGGCTGGCCTTCTTCACCAAGGTCATCGCGCCACTGTTCATCCCCGACGAGAAGGACTTCTCGCTCGACTCGCCCACCCAGCTCATGAAGCTGGAGGACCTGCAGCAGTAGGACGCGGGCGCCAGAGGGCTGCAATCCCCGATGGCTATCGGACACAACTTTGGGCATATCCCAGATTTGGTTTCCGCCAACTGGGCAAACTTGCCAGGGTTGTGTCCGTAAAAGAGGTTGTGTCCGATATGGCCCCGGCCGTGTAGTGCCCGGGCTACTCCTGGAGCTCGACTATCTCGGCCGACACGACCTTTCCGTCCTGCAGCAGGACCCTGCCGCAGGTGGGGCCCATCTGGGTGCGAGGGAAGGTGGGGCTGCCCGGGTTCATGACGATGGTGCCGTAGGGCGTGGTCTCGATGAAGGGCCGGTGCGTGTGACCGCACACGGCGATGTCGCACACGGGGAGGTCGAGCCGCTCGCGGTAGTGGCAGACCTGCCAGCGCAGCCCTCCCAGCGTGAACTGGACGAACTGCTTCACCTCGGGGCCATACTGGTAGCTCCAGTCGTTGTTGCCCAGGCAGAGGTGGACCGGCGCGATCTGCCACAGGCGCTCGAGATGCGTGCGCGAGCAGATGTCACCCGCGTGGACGATGGCGTCCGAGCCCTCGAGCTCGGCCAGCAGGCTCTGCGAGAGGTACCCGTGGGTGTCGCTCACCACGCCCACGCGCATGATGGGGCTGTCGCCTTCGGCCATGGGAAATCCTTTCCTGGATTAGAGGCCTGTCCCCGCCCGTCTCTGAGACAGTCGAGAACCGTCCCCAACTGTCTCAGATGCCGAGGGCGCGCTTGAGCTGGACCACGCGGCGGCGGGAGACCGAGATCTTCTTGCCCTCGATGCCGTTGATGCCCAGCTGGAGGATGCCGCTCGAGACGACCTCGACGTCCTCGACGTACTCGAGGTTGACGATGTAGCCGCGGTGGACCCGGAAGAACCCGTGCGGGGCCAGCTTGTTCTCGAGCTGCGCCAGCGAGATCGTCGACAGGAAGCGGTCGACGTCCGTGTAGATGCAGGAGTAGTCGTCCTTGGCCTCGATGTAGCGGATCTGGTCGATGGGCACGAGGACCTTGCGGCCGCCCTTCTCGACCGGGATGCGCTCGACCGAGGTGTGGGCCGCCACCTGCGGCTTGATGCGTGCCTGGACCTTGTCGAGGGCGCGCTCGAGGCGGTCGGTCTCGACGGGCTTCATGAGGTAGTCGACGGCGTCGACGTCAAAGGCCTCGAGGGCATACTCGCTGTAGGCGGTCACGAAGACGATGGCGGGCGGGTTCTTGAGGCGATGCAGGGCCTCGGCGAGCTGCATGCCGCTCGTCTTGGGCATGGAGATGTCCATGAACAGGACGTCGGGGCGCCCCTCCATGAGCTTCTCGACGGTCTCGCGGGCACTCGAGGCCTCGGTGATGGTGTCGACCCTGCCCGTCTCCTCGAGCAGGTACCTGAGCTCGGAACGTGCGGGAGCCTCGTCGTCTACGATCATCGCGCTGAGCATACGGGTGTTCCTCCTGACGCTATGGCTGGTCGTCCTCTTGGCTGGGGGCGGCGTTCGCCAGGCGTATGGTCACGTTCGTGCCCTCCCCCGGCCTGGACATTATCTCAATTCCCGACCCAATACCATAGAATCTTTCGACGCGCTCCGCAACATTGCGCAGGGCCACGCCCGTCCCCTTCGACCCCGCCTGGGCGGCGCCGGGCACCCCCTCGACGAGGCGGGCGGCGACCTGCTCGTCCATGCCCAGGCCGTCGTCGGTGACCGAGATGAGGACGTCCCCGCCCTCGGCCGTGACGTGGACGTCGATGTGCAGGGGGCCCTCGTCGCGCATCCCGTGGCGCACCGCGTTCTCGACGATGGGCTGGATGAGGAAGGCGGGCACGCACACCGTGCCGCAGCCCGACGTGACCTGCTCACGCTCGATGATGCGGTCCTCGCCAAAGCGCGCGTGCTCGAACTTGAGGTAGCGCCTCGTCTGCTCGAGCTCGCGGTCGATGGTGATGAGCTGCTCGGAGTTCTCGAGCGTCTGCCGGTAGAACGTCGCGAACTCGCGCAGCAGGTCGCGCGCGTGGGCCGGGTCGGTGCGCGTGAGCGACGCGATGGTGTTGAGCGTGTTGAAGAGGAAGTGCGGGTTGATCTGGGCCTGCAGGGCCTTTACCTCGGCCCGCGCCGTGAGCTCGGCCTGGCGGTCGAGCTCGATTGCCGAGAGCTGCGTGGAGAGCAGCCGGCCGAAGCCGCGCGCGATGGTCTGCTGGGAGCGGTCGATGTCGCGGCGGCGCCGGTAGTAGAACTTGAGCGCGCCCACCACCTCGTCGCGCACCTTGAGCGGGACGACGATGCCCGCCGGCACGACGGCGATTCTCCGCTCGCGCTGCTCCTCGCTGAGCATCTTGAGGTACTCCTCGTCCTCCATCCTGATGGACGTGAAGGCCTCCATCTTGCCCGTCTCGATGACGCGGCGCGTGGCCGGCGTGTGGATGGGGCTTCCCGGCGGGAAGTCCTCGGCCCCCTCGCCGGCATAGCCCATGACCACCTCGCGGTTGGACATCCCCACCGCCATGGCGCGCGTCTCGGGGAGCAGGGTCTCGCAGATGGCCTGGCAGTTCTCGTGGGTGAGACCCCCCTGCAGGTGGTCGAGGGTCGCCGAGGCGGTCTTGAGGGTCTGCCTGGTCGCCTGCGAGCGGAGCTCGTCGGTCACGAGCAGGTGCGCGAGGTCTCCCACGACCATGACGACCAGGCCAAGCGACGACAGAGCCACCACGGTGGCCTCGCGGTTCTGGACGCCCCACAGCACGACGCCCAGCAGGGTGCAGGTGCCCACCACTAGCGAGGCGGTGATGATGGCGTCAAAGCCCTCCGCCACCCACTTCCTCATCGCGCGTCACCGCCGATGTCGGGGATGTTGCTGAAGGCCGTCCAGGGGATCTCGCCGGTCTGCTCGGGGGCGGCGGGGGTGCCCATCGCGACGAGGGCGCGCGAGAGCCGGGCGTCGGACCAGAGCGTGGCCATGATGCGCCTCCACGACCCCAGGAACGCGAAGTAGTTGCGGGCGCGCGCCTGGGCATACGCCTTGGCCTCGCCAATGCCCTTGAAAAGGATGTGCAGGTAGGCGCCGTGCTCCTTGCACCCTATGGCCCGCAGCAGCGCCGTCTGGGCAATCCTGCCCGAGACCTTGGGGGAGACCCATTCGCCCGGGTAGGGCTTGAGCGCGGCGCTCGTCACCTTGTTGAACCCGGGACGCTCGGCGCTCGCCGCGCACTTCTCGGCCTCGAAGAGCCAGCGGTAGGCGTCCTGCAGGAAGCGCGACGGCACCGAGGCCGTGGGCTGGGGCAGGTGCCGCACGCGCCAGGCGTTGTCGAACCACATCTCGAGGCCGGCCATGCGCAGGTTGATGAGGTAGTCGAGGTCCTCCCCCCGCGTGATCCACGGGTCGAACGCGACCTCGGTGAACGCCTGGGCATGCACCGCCATGCAGCCGCCGCAGGCGATGGTCGAGCGCGAGATGCGCGTGGTGTTGAGGCCCGTGCGCATGGCCTCGTTGAACCACTCGTGCTTCGACCAGTGCCGGTCGAACCACGGCACGGTGTCCTCGGGGACGTACGAGCTGTCGTCGCGCATGACGTAGCGGCCCGTCTTCGCCAGGATGGGCAGGTTCTGGTGGGTGCGCTGGCCCAGGCCGTAGACGGCGTCGATGAGGAACTCGTCGTCGAGCGCGACCTCGTCGTCGTCGAGGAAGACCGCGACGTCATGCCCCAGGATGCTGGCCACCACGAGCCCCATGTTGTGGATGGCGCCGTAGCCGCGCAGCGAGATGGTCTCGCCGTCCATGCCCGGGGCGATGTCGGCGACGGCGTCCGAGATGAGGGCGGCCTCGGGCGACCCCACCACGAGCGGGTTGAGCGAGGGGTGCCTGCGGCAGATGCCCATCACGCGGGCGCGGGCCGCGGCCTCGCCGGCGGGCGGGGCGACCACGAGCACGACGACGCGAACGACGCCGCGCACCTGCTCGAGGGAGTCGAGGCAGGTCTCGAGCTCGGGAAGGGGCTTGTCGTAGGGCGTGGCGTGGTCGTAGGTGCCCAGCTCGCCCAACTCACCGGGAGCGTCAGCCGACGCCCAGTAGGACGGTATGACAATAACGGGGTTCATGTGGTGGTTCTCTTCCTCGCGCACGGCCGGGGCGGATGTCTCCCGCCCCGGCCCGCAGGGTCGTGCTACGCGGCCTCGTCGACCTCGGCGTCCTCGGTCTCGGCCTCGTCGGTCGCGGCCTCGTCGGCCTCGCCGGCGTCCGCCTCGGTCACGGTGCCGGCCTCGGCCATGGCCTTGATGGTCTCGTCGCCGTCGGCACGCGCGCAGTCCTTGCACGGGCGGGTGAGGCCGTGCTCGTAGGCCGCGGCGGCGTCGCCGGAGTAGATGGTGGCGGAGTTGATGATGTGGCTGCAGTTGGGGTTGAGGTGGTAGACGGTGCCGTGCTCGGTCCAGTAGACCGTGCCGTCGCCCAGCTCGATGGCGTTGGCCTGCATGGCCTGGAGATCCTCGGAGGAGACGGGGTTGAAGTCGGCCGAGGTGCCGCCGCCGATGGCCAGGGCGATCACGGCCGCCACGACGGCGATGGTCTTGGTGCGCTTGTCGGCGTCCTTGTCGAGGAGCGTGAGGATGATGAAGGGCAGGAAGGCGATGACGGAGAGGATGGCGCCGAGCTGGCTCTTGAGGAAGAACTCGACCTTGTTGGCCTCGGAGGGCGGGTCGATGTGGTTGGCCTTCTTCCAGAGCTGGCCGGCCACGATGACGCAGATGAGGTCGAGCACCAGGAAGGCGACCACCCACACGAGCGGGTTGCCCGGCAGCTTCGCGTAGAGGGGGCTCGACTGCATGACCGACATGGCGGCGAGGACCTCGAAGATGATGGCGACGACCCACAGCGCGATGGCGATGGGACGCTTGTTGCCGACCTCGCCGGTGGCGTCGACGTGCTTGACGGTGACGCGCGTCGCGACGTCCTTGGCGTCGGTGACGACCGTCTGCTCGGAGATCTGCTTGCCCGTGTCGGCGTCGATGAAGACGCGCTTCACGGGACGCTTGCCGGACTCGCTCGAATGGTCAGCCATGGTGCCCTCCCTCGTGCGGCGCGATTGCGCGCCGTCTTCGCTACCGTTGCCCGATGCCGTCGAAAACGATGGGAACCGATGCAATTCTGCTTGTCTATGATAGCGTGTAGGGGGTCGCCGCGACCCCGCCATCACCTTGGAAGTGGCTCGTTTTTCTCCCGCAGGAACGCACCCTTCGAGAGCGGCGCCGCCTCCACCAACCTCGAGGAGGACCCATGGCCACCAGGAACGACATTCCCCAGCTTGCCGAGCAGGTCGTCAAGTACCTCGGCCAGCATCCCGAGATGCTGAGCCAGTTTGTCGACCACCCCTACTCCACCGTGCAGGAGGCCACCAAGGTCGAGGAGAAGCTCGACCGCGTCGACATGAGCCAGCTGCTCACCGCCGCCGCCTCGCTCGCCACCGGCCAGACGCAGAGCGCCAGCTCGTTTGACTCCGGCAACCTCGCCCAGCTCGCGGGCAACCTGCTCGGCCAGAGCGACAACTCGATCCATACGCTCGCCAGCTCGCTCTTCGGCGCCAAGCCGACCCAGCAGCAGGCAGCGCCGCAGCAGACCCAGCAGGGCGGCGGCCTCGACCTGGGCAGCCTGGTCTCCATGGCCACGCTTGCCGGCGGCCTCCTGGGCGCCACCAAGCCCAAGAAGCAGGGCATCGACCTCTCCGACGGCCTCGACATGGGCGAGATGGCCCAACTCGCGGGCGCCTTCCTCGGCGGTCAGAACCAGCAGCAGGCCGCACAGAGCTCCGGCCTCGACCTTGGCACCGTCGCCAACATCGCCAGCCTCTTCCTGGGCAAGTAGGCGTCGACGCGCATCGCGACATGGTGAGCGGCCCCGCAGGTGCGGGGCCGCCCTGTCCTTTGGGGTCCTCGGGCGCGGGCTGCTCCTCTGCTGGCGACCCCCTCCAGAACGACACGTTACTACTCTGTATTCTCTTATATTGATGATAATCAACTCGATATTCTCAGTAATTGATGCGTTACTAGAGAAGTAATGTGTAGTTCGATGGCCTTCTTGGCCCGGCAAGATCGCTCCGGCGCGGGCTGCTCCTCTGCTGGCGACCCCCTCCAGAACGACACGTTACTACTCTAAATTCTCGTCTTTTGCTAATTATCTTATCTAGATTCTCACCAATTGATGACTAATCAATAGAATAACGCTATGTTTTGCACCGCCACGAGCGGGCCCGCCATAAACGCAAGACGGGCCACCGGCAGCACTGCCAGTGGCCCATGGCCATCGTTCTCGGGCGCGTGTCCCCTTTGGCTTGTCTACTTTGCCTTGGGCTGCTGCTGGGTGATGCAGTGGATGTTGCCGCCGCCGTAGATGACCTCGCGGGTCATGATGCCGATGACCTCGCGGTCGGGGTAGGCGGCCTGGATGTCCTCGAGGGCCTGGGCGTCGTTGGGGTCGCCAAACTGGGGCACCAGCACCGCGCCGTTGATGGGCAGGAAGTTGAGGTAGCTGGGCTCGAAGGCGTCCTCGGGGGTGCGCGGCAGGCTGCCCTCGACCAGATCGATGGTCGAGGCCTCCTCCTCGGTCATGTATACCGAGGTCGCGGGCATGATCACCTTGTGGATCTTGAGCTTGCGGCCCCGCGCGTCGGTGGCCTCGGAGAGCGTCTTGTAGGCCTCCTGGCACTCCTTGTAGAACTTGTGGTTGGGGTCGTCGGTCCACATGCAGCAGACCTCGCCGGGGGCCGAGAAGCACGCGACGTCGTCCACGTGGCCGTTGGTCTCGTAGGGGTCGATGCCGTCCTTGATCCAGATGACCTTCTCGATGCCCAGGTACTCGCCGAGCAGCTCCTCGATCTGCTCCTTGGTGTACTGGGGGTTGCGGTCCTCGTTCAAGAGGCACATCTCGGTGGTCACCACGGTGCCCTGGCCGTCGCAGTTGAACGAGCCGCCCTCGAGGATGAAGTCGGCGGGGCGGTAGCGGTTCACCTGCTCGGTCTGGGCGATCTGCAGGCCCAGGCTGGCGTCCTTGTCCCAGGGGAAGTACAGGCCGTCGATGAAGCCACCGTAGGCGTTGAAGTGGAAGTGCGAGAGCGCGAGCTCGCCCTTGTCGTTGACCAGGAAGGCGGGGCCGGGATCGCGCAGCCAGGAGTCGTTGTACTGCATGAGCAGGACGCGGACGTTCTCGACGCCGTCAAAGAGCTCGCAGACGGCGGGCCAGTCCTCGTCGTTGACGCCCACGGTGATGGGCTGGAAGCGCGCGATGGTGCGGATGATCTCGGCAAAGACCTTCTGCGCGGGCTTTGCGCCGCCACGCCACACGTCGGTGCGGTGCGGCCACAGGATCCACGTGCGCTCCTGCTCCTCGTACTCGCCGGGCATGCGGAAGCCGTCGGCCTTGGGGGTTGACTCGTCCTGGTAGATGGTACGCATAGCTGCCTCCTTGGTTGAAGACGACCTGATGACAGCCCTATCTTGCGCCGCACGAACGGCACCTTCAATGGTCCTTCGTAGCATCCCCGGTAACTGGCGATGTACTTTTGGTCGCCTTAAAGTTCTAGTCTGCCACCGGGACAAGAACCGGTCCATAAGGGCCAAACCCAAGTTCCTCGATGAGCGCCAGGTACTCGGAACCGTCGAAGCCTTCGGACGTGAGGATGTCGTAGAGGCCCGTGTCGTCCTTGAGCCGCACCGGCACGCGATGGAAGCCGTTGCGCTCGTAGAAGCCCAGCCTTCTCAGCCGCTGATCCTCGTTCTCGGCGCCAACGTAGGGAGACTCGATGTTGAGCACGATCGAGTGATTGGGATGGGCCTCGCGTATCCAGCGCAGGAGCCGCGCGCCAAACCCCTGCGAGCGCAGCTCTGGGCTCACGGCAAGATAGAACAGGTAGACCATGGTGTCGCCGGTGTCGTAGAACATGATTGCGCAGAGCTGATCGCCGTTCCAGAACGTCTTGTATTCGATGCGCGGGTTCTCGACCAGCTCGAGAATCTCGTCCATCGTCCAGCACTCATCGGGCGGGAACGCCGTAGTTTGCAGCTGGGCCACATGCTCGAAGCCTGCCATGTCTTCAGCGAGGTCCCTGATTTCGATTCCGTCGAGCATTATCCTCCTCCCTGCCACCATGCACATTTCATTCTCCCCTGCGCAGGCGCTGTACTCAATTGAACTACACGACTCCGCCTCGAGCTGGTATTATCTTTTTGGATACCCAAAAGTTCTAGAATCGGCTGGAGGCATGCATGGACGAGCAAATCCAGGCCACAAGCGAGCAGTCGCTCGACGCCGACGGATGGTTTGAGGTGAACGACTTCGCCCTGTGGCTGCATGCCCAGCACGATGTTGGGGACATTCAGCGGGAGGCCCTGGCAAGGCTCGAGCGGCTCGTACCCCACAAGAGCTCGATGTTCGACCTCGCACATCACAGGCCCGGGATGCCTCTCGAGTTCTTCTCCCCCGTCTCAACCACCATGGCGCCGGAGGTCCTTGATGCCTACTACCAGCGCTATGCCGCCACCGACTACACGGTGTGGAGCTTCGACCAGCACGCAACCGGAGTCTACCGCGACCTCGACCTGGTCGACGCGCGCAGGCGTGACGCGACCCCCATCTACCGCGAGTGGATGGAACCGCAGGGCGTCTACTATGGGTGCGGGGCGACGCTCGCGGAGGGCGGCGTGCCCTATGGCAGCGTCACCCTGTTCCGCGAACGCAAGGCGGGCGAGTTCACCTCGCGCGAGCTGCACCTCTTGCTCGAGATAGCGATTCACCTGGCCGTTCGACTTCACGACCTCTTCCCCCGGGGCATCGACCCCAGCATGGAGCGGGAGCGGGACCCCATGGCCCGCCTGGTCGCGACCCATGACGTGAACCCGCGCGAGGAGGAGGTCCTGCGCCTCATGCTTGCGGGCCGCACCAACGCCCAGATGGCAGCCGACCTGTTCATCTCG
>SUUD01000208.1 GCA_015062715.1 Olsenella sp.
AGGCGTGGCTGTTGTCGACGCACACCGCGCCGCGCTTGACGGCCTCGGGCAGAAGCTCGCGCGCGATCTTGTCGCCCGCGGCGCCCAGGACGATGTCGACGCCCTCGAAGGCGTCGGCCTCGGCGAGGCGCACCTCGACGTCCTGGCCGTGGAACTTGACCGTGCCGCCAGCCGAGCGCGCGCTCGCGAGTGGCAGCAGCTCGGAGACGGGGAAGTCCCGCTCCTCGAGGCACTGAATCATCTGCTGGCCCACGACGCCGGTGGCGCCGAGGATGGCGACCCTCTTGTCACTCATTGCACTCCCCCATTCCCCATCTCGACAAGCTCCTGGCCGACGAACTTGTCGTAGATGGCCTTGATGGCACGTTCGAAGTCCTCGTTGTTGACGCCCATGATGATCGAGATCTCCTGCGAGCTCTGCGTGATCATGCGGATGTTGATGCCCGCCTCGCCCAGCGCGCCGAAGATGCGGCCCGAGGTGCCCGCGCGGCGTGACATGTTGCGGCCCACGACCGAGATGAGCGCGAGCTTGTCGACGACCGAGATGGCGTCGGGCTTGAGCTCGTTGCGCAGGTCGTTAACGATGGAATAGATGGCGTCACCCACCTCGGAGGAGCTCACGACGATGCCGAACGAGTCGACGCCCGTGGGGATGTGCTCGACCGAGACGCCGTTGCGCTCGAAGACCGAGAGGGCGCGGCGGATGTAGCTCACGTCGTTGTGCAGGTGCGCCTTCTGGATGTGGATGGCCGTGAAGTCGCGCTTGCCCGCGATGCCGGTGATGAGGTGCTCGTGGCTGCGCTCGTGGGCCGTCTCGCGGATGGTCGTGCCCGTGGCCTCGGGCTCGTTGGTGTTCTTGATCTGGATGGGGATGCCCACCTCGCGCACCGGGAAGATGGCCTCCTCCTGGAGCACCGAGGCGCCCATGTAGGACAGCTCGCGCATCTCGTCGAAGGTGATGCGGTGGATGGTGCGGGGGTTGTCGACGATGCGCGGGTCTGCCGCGAGGAAGCCCGAGACGTCGGTCCAGTTCTCGTAGACGTCGGCGTCGAGACAGCGGGCCAGGATGGCGCCGGAGATGTCGCCGCCGCCGCGCTGGAAGAGGCGGATGGTCCCCTCGACCGTCGAGCCATAGAAGCCAGGCAGGACGAACGATCCCTTCTGCTGGACTTCCTCGCGCACGGCAGTGGCGGTGCGCTCGAGGTCGACCGTGCCGTCGTGGTGGAACACGATGACGTCGGCGGCGTCGACGAAGGGCAGGCCCAGGTACTCGGCCATGAGCTGGCCGGTGAACCACTCGCCGCGGCTGACGATGTACTCGGGCGAGAGGCTCTTGACGCACGCCGAGAACTCCTCGAACTTCTGCGCGATGGGATAGCTGAGCCCCAGCTCGTTCGCGATCTCGACGAAGCGGGCCTCGATGTCCTTGAGCAGCTGCGTGCAGTCGACGTGGTATTCGATGTGGGCGTTCACGAGCAGGAGCAGGTCGGTGATCTTGTTGTCACCCGAGAAGCGCTTGCCTGCGGCCGAGACCACCACGAAGCGACGCGTGGGGTCGGCCTCGACGATGCTCTTGACCTTCTTGAACTGCTCGGCGGAGGCAACCGACGAGCCCCCGAACTTGGCGACCTTGATCATGTGCTAGCACACCTCCGGAAGCGCGACCATGAAGGAGCTGGGATCGGCCGCGAGCGCCTCGTCGAGGACCGCGCGGGCGGCCACGGGGTCGAGCCCGCGCAGGATGGCGTAGCCGGGCGCGAGCTCCCCGTCCGCATCGGCAGGGACGTACGCGCTGCGCAGCGCGTAGTCGCAGACGAGCAGCGCGGGGTCATACTCCAGGCCGGCCGAAAAGTCGTAGGAGGGATGGCGTCCGGCCTTGAGGTCGAGGACGTCCTGGACCATGGCGTTGCCCGTGGGCAGCGAGCCGGCCCCCTGGCCGTAGAACTTGAGCTCGCCGATGGTCTCGCCATGGAGCGTGGCCAGGTTGTAGTTGTCGGGGACGCAGGCCTCCAGCGAGCGCGCCGGGATGGCGACCGGGCTCACGGCGACGGCGTAGCGGCCGTCGCGCGAGACGCCGCGGCCCAGCACCTTGACGGAGAGGCCCTTGCCGGCCAGCACGTCGAGGTCGGCCTTGGTGAGGGTGCGGATGCCCCAGACGGGCAGCTCGCGGGTGCAGGCGCAGCCAAAGGCGATGCTTGCCGTGATGATGGTCTTGTTGGCGATGTCGATGCCGTCGATGTCGGCCGACGGGTCGCGCTCGGCATAGCCGAGCTGCTGCGCCTGGGCGAGCGCCACGTCGAACTCGAGGCCGCCCTTGACCATCTGGTCGATGATGTAGTTCGTGGTGCCGTTGAGGATGCCCTGGAAGCGGTCGATGGCGTCGATGCGGGCGGCCTTCTCGACGCCGGCGATCCAGGGGATGCCGCCACCGCAGGTCGCCTCGACCATGAGGGCCGCGCCGCTCGCGTTGGCCGCCGCGACGAACTCGTCGAAGAAGGCCGCGACCACCGCCTTGTTGGAGGTGACGACGCTCTTGCCCGCCTCGAGCGCGGCCAGGATGTAGGTGCGCGCGGGCTCTAGGCCACCCATGCACTCGACGACAACCTCGATCTGGGGGTCGTCGAGGATGTCCTGGTAGTTGGAGGTCATCCGCGGACCGTCGCAGAACTGGGGGAGGTCGAGGATGCGCCTCACCTCGACATCGAGGTCACGCGTGTCGACGATCTGCTCGACGCCGCGTCCCACGACGCCATGGCCCAGGATGGCGATGCTTGTCATGTATGCCACAACCTTTCGAATCTGTGAAGGAACCTCACCTCGTGCCACCTCGACGGTATGATGTCATGGAATGAGAGCCTTCTCACCCACGACACAAGGAGCACAGAAGTGAGTACGTTCTACCACAGCACGAGGTCCGCGGACGAGCTTGTTACAAGCAAGCAAGCAATCTTGCGTGGCATTGCGCCTGATGGCGGCCTCTACGTATCGGACGCGCTCGACGAGGCGCGCCTCGACCTCGAGGCCATCCTCGGCGAGGGCTACCATGCCATCGCGCACCGCGTGCTCTCGACACTTCTGGACGACTACACCCACGAGGAGATCGCGTCGTGCGTGGCGGGCGCCTATGCCGACAACTTCGACTCCCCCGAGGTGACCCCCCTCGTCAAGCTGGGCGACGACTGGCTGCTCGAGCTCTGGCACGGCCCCACCTGCGCCTTCAAGGACGTCGCCCTCCAGATGCTGCCACGCCTCATGTCCGTCGCGCGCTCCGGCATCGAGGACGCCCGGGGCATCCTCATCGTGACCGCGACCTCCGGCGACACGGGCAAGGCTGCCCTCGACGGCTTTGCCGACGTCCCCGGCTGCGGGGTCACGGTCTTCTACCCGGACGGGAAGGTCTCCGACATCCAGCGTCTGCAGATGGTCACCCAGCGCGGCGCCAACGTCTCGGTCTGCGCCGTGCGCGGCAACTTCGACGACTGCCAGACCAAGGTCAAGCACATCTTCTCCGACGCCGCGCTCGCCGAGCGCCTGGCCGAGCAGGGCGTGGCGCTCTCGAGCGCCAACTCCATCAACGTGGGCCGCCTCGTCCCGCAGATCACCTACTACGTCTACGCCTATGCCGAGCTCGTGCGCCGCGGCGCCATCCAAGCGGGCGACGAGGTCGACTTCTGCGTCCCCACCGGCAACT
>SUUD01000209.1 GCA_015062715.1 Olsenella sp.
GGCGAGCTGGGCGGCCACGGCGGCGCCACCGGGCCCGCACGAGTTGCAGGCGGCGCCGTTGAGCATGGCCTTGGCATAGCCCTCGCAGCCGGGGTAGCCGCAGCTTCCGCAGTTAGCACCGGGCAGGATGGCGACCAATTCGGGCAGACGCTCGTCCTCCTCGACGGCGAAGACGCGCGAGCCCACCACGAGGATGATCGAGCCGATTAGGCCGATGACGGCGATGAGGGCGACGGTGAGCATGACAGAGTTCATTCCTCTCCCCTCCCCTACGCGCCAAACAGGTGCTCGACGACGCCGGAGAAGCCCATGAAGCTCATGGCCGTGATGGCGGCTGCAATGAGCGTGATGGGCATGCCGCGGAAGGCCTCGGGGGGCTCCGCCTCCTCGACGCGACGGCGCACGCCGCTGAAGATGACCATGGCCAGCAGGAAGCCCAGGCCGGCGCCCAGGCCGGCGACCAGCGCCTGCGGGTAGGTGTAGCCCTCGTCGATGGTGAGGATGCACACGCCCAGCACCGCGCAGTTGGTGGTGATGAGCGGCAGGTACACGCCCAGGGCCTCGTACAGCGGCGGGATGAACTTCTTGATGGCCATCTCGAGCAGCTGCACGAGCGTGGCGATGACCAGGATGAAGGCGATGGTCTGCAGGTACTCGAGCCCCCAGGACTCAAGCAGCTGCTGGATGGGCCAGGTCACGGCGATGGCGATGACCATGACGAGCGTCACGGCCGCGCCCATGCCGGTCGCGGAGTCGATCTTCTTCGAGACGCCCAGGAAGGGGCAGATGCCCAGGAACTTCACGAGCACGAAGTTGTTGACCAGGATCATGGAGAACAGGATGGATGCGTACTGCGCCATCATGCATCACTCCCCTCGGGCTTGGGGGCGTCTGGGGTGGGTGCCTCCGCGACCTCCGCGGCGGCGGCAGCGGCAGCCACTGCCTCCTCGACGGCGGCCTCGATCCGCTCGACGGTGGCTTCGCCCAGGGCGCAGGAGGCGTCGGTGGGGTCCTTGATGCCGCAGTCGATGGGGCAGGTGGCGCAGTCCACCTCAGCCGCGGGCGGCACGGGCAGGCCGGCCTTGCGCGCGCGGCTCTGCTCGAGCCACACGGAGGCGGCGATGAGGACGCCCAGGACAGCGAAGCCGCCGGCGGGCGTGACCATGATGATCATGGGCTCGACGAAGGACGGCATGACCTGGAAGCCCAGGAGGGTGCCGGCGCCCAGCAGCTCGCGGATGGCCGACATGCAGGTGAGCGAGATGGTGAAGCCCACGCCCATGCCCAGGCCGTCGATGGCGGCGGCACCGGGGCCGTTCTTGGACGCGAACATCTCGGCACGGCCCAGCACGATGCAGTTGACGACGATGAGCGGCAGGTAAATGCCCAGGGCGTCGTCGAGCGCGGGCAGATATGCCTTGACGATCATCATGACGAGCGTCACGAAGCTCGCGATGATGGTGATGAAGGCGGGGATGCGGACGGAGTTGGGAATGACCTTGCGCAGGAGCGAGACCACGATGCCGGAGCACACCAGCACGAACGTGGTCGCCATGCCCATGCCCAGGCCGTTCGAGACGGCCGTGGTCACGGCAAGCGTGGGGCACAGGCCCAGCATCTGGCGCAGGGAGGGGTTCTCGGTCAGGAGGCCACGGGAGAAGACCTCGCCCATCGACGGGCCCTCGGCGGCCTTGATTGCCTGCTCAGCCATCTAGCACACCTCCTCGTACGCCTCGACGGCAATGTTGAATGCGGAGAGCGCCGCCTTGGAGGAAATGGTGGCGCCGCTGATGAGGTCGATGTCGTCGGCCGAGATGGGGCTGGCGGCAAGGCCGACGTACTGGCCGATGTAGGACTCCTCGGCAATGCGCGAACCCAGGCCGGGGGTCTCCTCGTTGGGCATGGTGGTGATGCTGGTCACGTTGCCGGAGGTGTCGAAGGCCACGGCGATGGGAACCTGGCCGCCATAGCCCTTGGACTGGGCGACGATGACGTAGCCCACGGTGCTCCCAGAGGCGTCCGTGGCGGCCAGCGCCGCGGTGCAGCCCTCGACGGAGCACTCGAGCTCCTCGAAGCCGGCCGCCTCGGGCACGAGCGCGGCATAGGTCTCCTGGGCGCGCTCCTCGGCGATGGCGTCGGCGATGGGCTGGGTGATGTCGTGGACGACGCCGAGCAGGGCGCCGGCAACCACGCAGATGGCCACCAGGACGATGACGGGACGGACGGTCTCGAAGGCGGAGGGCTTGCTTGCGCTACTCATGGGCCTTCCCTCCCCTCTTGCGGGCCTCGCCGCCAACGGGCGTGTTGACGATGAGCGCGTCGATGTGGGGCACCAGCAGGTTCATGAACAGGATCGAGAACGCGACGCCCTCGTTGAGGTTGCCCCAGAAGCGGATGAGGCTCGTGATGAGGCCGCAGCCCAGGGCGAAGACGATCTTGCCGCGCAGCGTTGAGGGCGAGGTGGAGTAGTCGGTCGCCATGTAGACCGCACCCATGATGAGGCCGCCCGAGAGCAGCTGCGCCACGGGGTCGCGGCCCACGAGCAGGCTGAGCAGGCAGACGGTGCCCATGTAGACCACCGGCACGTGCCAGGTGATGGTGCGGGTGTAGAGCAGCCAGGCAAAGCCCAGCAGCAGCGTGGCGGCGCAGGTCTCGCCCAGCACGCCCATGTGGGTGCCCAGCAGTAGCTCGAGGTACGAGAGCGGCTGGGCCGAGGCGGCCAGCGGCGTGGCGCTGCTCACCACGTCGACCGGCGACAGGGCCACCTGGGGCGCCACGAAGCTGGTCATGGCCACCGGGAAGGCCACCGCCAGGAAGAGGCGGCCCACCACGGCGGGGTTGGCGAAGTTGAAGCCGATGCCGCCGAAGAGCTCCTTGGTGATGACGATGGCCACGAACGAGGCGATGACCACCATGTACAGGGGCATGGTCGAGGGCACGTTGAAGGCAAGCAGGACGCCCGTGACCGCGGCGGAGAGGTCGTCGACGGTGTTGGGGATCTTGCGCAGGCGGCACCACAGCCACTCGAAGCCCACGCACGAGGCCACGGCCACGGCGATGACCACGAGCGCGCGGATGCCAAAGAGCACACCCGCCGCGATGACGGTGGGCGCCATGGCGATGAGCACGTTGCGCATGATGACCTGGGTGGTCACCGGGCTCGTGATCTGGGGCATGACGTGCAGGACGAGGGGACGGCCCGTCTCGGCCGCGCTGTTCTCGGCTGCCATGCTATCGCCTCCCTCGTGCCTTGCGCTGCTCGGCGCGGAGCTTGCCGCGCGCGAGGCGGACGGACTGTGCCAGCGGCTGCTTGGCGGGGCACACGTAGCTGCAGGTGCCACACTCGACGCAGAGGTCGGCCATGAGCCGGTCGAGGGCCTGGACGTCATCGCGGCGGTAGGCCTTCTGGATGTCGATGGGGGCCAGGTGCATGGGGCAGTTGTCGATGCACTGGTCGCAGCGGATGCACGCGGTGGTGCGGTAGGTGGGCAGCGTGCCCTCCTTGAAGGCGAGCAGGCCGCTGTTCATGCGCACGATGGGCGCGTCGAGGTCGACCTGCGTGCTGCCCATCATGGGGCCACCGATGATGACCTTGGCAGGCTCCTCGACCAGGCCGCAGTACTCCAGGATCTCGCGGATGGGCGTGCCGATGTAGACCTCGAGGTTCTGGGGCC
>SUUD01000210.1 GCA_015062715.1 Olsenella sp.
ATCATGCCCTCCAGGACGAGCTGCTCCAGGGCATGATCGCCGACGCGGGCAGGGCGGCAGGTCCTCCACGTGCGTGATGCCCGCGTCGGCGATCATGCCCTGGAGCAGCTCGTCCTGGAGGGCCAGCAGCTCGGGTGCGGCGGGGGCTGGCTCCCGGGTGTTGACCAGGGCACGGAAGGTCGAGAAGAGGTCCTCGACCGGGGCCTCAGCGTCGAGCTTCATGCGCATGCCGCGCTCCTCGGCGAGGGCGGGGATGAGAAGGAGCAGCAGCTCGCGCTTGCGCCCGTCAGTCATGGCTTGCCTCCAGCAGCTGGTCGAGCACGGCATCGATGTCGGCGTCGATGAGGATCGAGCGGTCGCGTATCTCGGTTGGAGCCCAGGCCTCGCCGTAGTTGACGCAGACGTAGGTGGCCTGCGGGTTTGCCGCCGTCATCTGCCAGAAGGGGTACTTGATGATGACGGGCGTGTTGGCGCCCACGCCTAGCTCCAGGTAGAGGATGCACAGGTCGCGGTGGCGGCGAACGAAGTCCGAGTAGCGCTCGGCCGCCCGGTGCCAGCCCTCGTCCTCCACGAAGGTGTCGTCTGCCCGCAGGTTCATGGCCATGGGCTCGCCACAGACGGGGCACTTTGGCACGAGCTCGCTGGGCACGCGCCTGTCGCGCTGCAGCTCGACCATGAGCCTGACCACCTCGTAGTTGTCGTAGGTCTTGTCATGGCAGGGGACCGAGCACTGCCACAGGCCGTAGTCGCCCTGGGTGTAGAAGAGGCGGTGCTTGTCGATGCCCGCCGCCTGGAACTGGTGGTCGACGTTGGTGGTGATGACGAAGTAGTCCTTGTCGGCCAGAATGCGCAGCAGCTTGGCGTAGGTGTCCTTGGGCGCGGGCTCGTAGCGGTTGCACCAGATGTGGCGGCTCCAGAAGGCCCAGCGCTCCTCGGGGGTGGGGAAGGGGTAGAAGCCCGCCGAGTACATGTCGCGGAAGCCGTAGGCGTCGATGAAGTCGGGGAAGAGCCGCTCGAACCGCTCGCCCGAGTAGGTGAACCCCGCGCTGGTGGAAAGGCCCGCGCCGGCGCCGACGAGCACGGCGTCCGCCTCGTCGAGGGCCGTGCTCAGGCGTTTTGCCAGGTCTTTGTTCGTATTCATGACGTATTCCTCCCTACAGCCCCAGCGAGAGCTGGGCGGGCTTGAGGTAGCTCTTCTGGGTGGCCTGCGTGACCTCGTCATCGGGGTTGAGGCGGCCCAGAAGGAGCGGCGACTCGGGGTCGTGCAGGGCGTAGTTGGCCTGCGCCCTTGCGGGGCTCTGGTTTGCGTAGCAGTAGCGACAGCCGTTGGGGCAGGCGTCGTAGGCGCCAATGTCACGCATCTCGAAGCAGTGGCAGTGCTTGCGCATGCCCCTGTGCTTGAGCTCGCGAAACTCGATGTCGTTTGCCGCGCCAAAGATCTTGAGCGTGGCGCAGCCGCTCTGATGGATGCCATAGGCCGAGTAGTCGACGTCGGTCGCGCAGGTCTGCAACCAGATGCCGTGCCTGGTGGCGATGGCTCCCAGGCCACGGGCCAGCTCGTCCATCTGGTCGGTCGAGAGGGGCATGAGCTCGGGCATGTTGCGCTCGAGCTTGCGGTACATCTCGACAAAGGAGAAGATGCAGCGGTCCACATGCCCCGCCAGGCGCGAGCAGAGGTGGTCGAAGGTCTCCATGTGGCGCTCGATGGTGTAGGTACCCGTGAGCAGCACCGGGTCGTAGCGCCAGCAGATGCGCCTGGCTCCCACCTGTCCCTCGAGGGCCAGCAGGGTGTCGCAGGAGGTGTCGATGTCGGGCACCCCAGGCTCCATGTCTTGTCCGTAGGCCGTGATCGTGTACTGGAAGTGCGTGTTGAAGCGGTCCGTTATCTCGTGCAGGCGCGGCAGGATGGGCGCGTAGTTCTTGGAGCAGAACTCTACGCAGTCGACCACGGCCGGGTCGAGCTCGTAGCGCGAGACCTTGTGGGGGAAGAGGGGGTTGCGCGCCAGCACGTGGCCCTCCTCGAAGCGCCGCAGCAGCCAGGGGGTGTAGTACTGCACGGTGTCGGTGCGGCCTCCCGTGTTGATGATCATGCGTTGCCTCCTCTCCTTGAGCATAGCGCTAAACAGAAGAAGGCCCGCCCCAACAGGAGCGGGTCACCGGCTTTACCGTGAACGAATACGTCATCAGCAAGCGGATGGGAGAGGCCCAGAGGCTCCTCATGTTTGGCGACGAGGGCATCAAGGACGTGGCCCGAGCCTGCGGCTACGACAACATCCAGTACTTCTACCACGTCTTTGGGGAGCACGCGCGCTGCACCCCGGCGGAGTTTCGCAGGCGGTATCGCGGCTAGTGCGGACTGCCGTGGGCCCTACATCTCGAGGCGCGCGTGGCAATGCACGCACTCGTAGTAGCTGTGGCCATGCTTCTCGCCCTCGGCCGGTGGCTCGTAGCCGGGCGCGTAGCGGTGCGCACGGCCGTCGGGGCAGGCGCCCATGTCCAGGCCAAAGCGGGTGAGGCCCGTCCCGTCGAGGTCGAAGACCTCGTTGTAGAGGCAGGTGTGGGGCTCGTCGAGCGGCGTGTCGAAGTGCAGGTGGCCAAAGAACCAGCGTCGGTAGGGAAGCACGCCCTCGATGTTGTCCTCGAGCCAGTCGGTGTACTCGTCGGACGGGCCCCAGAAGCCACTCCACCGCGCGCGATAGCGCTCGTACTGGCCGGTGGGTGGCACGTGCGTGAGGACAAAGTCGACGCGGTCTGCCTCGCGTGCGGCCGCGGCTATGCGCTCGCGCTCTCCGTCGTCCGGCACCTCCTGCTCCCACCAGGTCACATGGGGCGTTCGCCACTTGCGGTCGACGGAGTGGCCACCGCCCACGACGAAGAAGCTGTGCCCGCCGATCTCGTAGCGTTCGCCGCGCATGAGGTGGGTCACGTGTGGCCGCACGTCCTGGACGCGGCCGCCGTAGCGCTCGCGCACGGGCAGGGCGTCGAGCAGGTCGAAGTTCTCGTGGTTGCCGTCGAGGAAGAGCGTGCTGAAGGCCTGGCCCTCGAGCCAGTCGAGCAGCCGCGTCTCGTCCTCGCTTGCCGGGTCGTGCCAGACGAGGCCAAAGTCGCCCAGGATGATGAGGTGGTCCTCGCGGGTGAGGCTGGGCCCGGCCGTGCGGGCGAAGTCCTCGACCTTGGCAAAGTCGAGCCTCCCGTGGGTGTCTCCCGTGAGAAAGACGGCCATGCTAGCCCCTCTCGCGCACGAAGACGAGGGTGCCTGCCGACGAAAGTCCCTCGTCGAGCGCATAGCCACGCTCGCAGAAGCTCGCGAGCTCGTCTGCGCGGGCGACGCCCGTCTCGGCACACCAGCGCACGAAGGTGCCGCGCGAGGCCTTCGCCTCGGTGGAGCGCTGGACGAGGCGGCCGCCCCGCGCGTCCCCAAAGAGGCAGGTGAGGATGGGTACGCCCAGCTCGGGCAGGTAGGGCGTCACGGCGCGGGCGTACTCCACGCTGGCCACGTTGACCACGCACGAGAACTCCCCCGCGAGCGAGCGCGCCAGCCGGTCGCCCCAGTAGCCGTAGAGGTCGCGGCTGCCGTCAACTGCCAGGCGCGCCTGCATCTCGAGGCGGTAGGGGACCACGCCATCGGACGGGCGGAGCACCCCATAGAATCCCGAGAGGATGCGCA
>SUUD01000211.1 GCA_015062715.1 Olsenella sp.
ACGGTTGGAATGGTACCCACCTTGCTCGAACTTAACAACTCGATGGCAAAAAATCTCACTTCTTCACACTTAGATTTTGGGCACCAAGCCCTTGGGGGCGTGCGCAGCCGATGTCCGACGGGGCAAATGCTTGCCGCCCACGGACACGACAATGGAGCGGCGCCGCACAAGACGGGGCGGCAGCGCCAAAGGCATCGCCGCCCCCCATGCGTCCCCCTTGGCTCGGAGCCAAAGGGAAACGTCCCCCTTGGCCCCCTACTC
The DNA here is from genome assembly GCA_015062715.1 of Olsenella sp. Lineage (GTDB taxonomy): Bacteria > Actinomycetota > Coriobacteriia > Coriobacteriales > Atopobiaceae > SIG37. Next base: position 262 of record SUUD01000211.1, read on the forward strand.
TTCCAGGGTCTGGAGGCTCGTCTCCCACAGGGCGGTCGAAGCGTCGCTGGGCATGACCAGCCCGCCGCGCGGCGAGACGCCCACGGTGCCCACGGCGGGCCCGTCCGGCGAGCAGCTGCGCTTGAACTGCTGCGTCACGAAGCGCCGGCAGAACACCTTGAGCCACCTGAGGATGGTCTCCTCGTCATAGGGGTTGGCCCCGTGCTCGCCGTCGAAGGCCACCTGCGCGAGCCGGTACGTCTTTGCCGGCGTGAAGCCGCACCTCACGAGGTTGAAGAGGAAGAAGTCGTGCAGCTCGTAGGGACCGACGAGGTCCTCGGTGCGTTGGGCGATGGTGCCGTCGGCCTGGGCGGGGAGCAGCTCGGGCGAGACGGGCGTGTCGAGGATGTCGAGCAGCACGGCCGAGAGCGCCACGTCGTCGCAGGTCTCTGCCACGTGGCGCACCACGTGGCGGACGAGCGTCTTGGGCACGCTCGCGTTGACGCCGTACATCGACATGTGGTCGCCGTTGTAGGTGGCCCAGCCCAGCGCCAGCTCGGACAGGTCGCCCGTCCCCACCACCAGGCCGCCCTCCATGTTGGCGACGTCCATGAGGATCTGGGTGCGCTCGCGGGCCTGGGCGTTCTCGTAGGTGGCGTCGTGCTCGTCCTCGTCCTGGCCGATGTCGGCGAAGTGCTGGCGCACCGCCGCGGTGATGTCGACCTCGAGAAGCGTCGCCCCCAGGGCCTCCGAGAGCCGCTCCGCGTTGCCCTTGGTGCGCCTCGTGGTGCCAAAGCCCGGCATGGTGATGGCCAGGATGCCGTCGCGCGGGAGGCCGAGCAGGTCGAAGGCACGCTGGCAGACGAGCAGCGCCAGCGTGGAGTCGAGCCCGCCCGACACGCCGATGACCGCGCGGCGGGCGCGGATGTGGGCCATGCGCTGGGCGAGGGCCTGCGCCTGGATCGAGAAGACCAGCTCGCAGCGGTCGGCGCGCGCCTGCCTGTCGGCGGGCACGAAGGGCATGGGGTCGACGGGGCGGGTGAGCTCGGTCGCGGACGGCTCGAGCGAGAAGTAGCTCACGAGGTGCTCGGCCTCGTCGGGCGTGGGCGCCAGGCCCAGGGACGGCCTGCGGCGACGCTCGGAGGCGACACGGGCGACATCGACCTCGCTCACGGCGGGTCCGGGCGAGAAGGGTCGAGCCTCGTCGAGAACCTCGCCCAGCTCGGCGACGAGGTCGTGGCCCGCGAAGACGTAGTCGGTGGTCGACTCGCCCCAGCCCGCGTCGGCCAGCGCGTACGCGCAGCACAGCCGACCGCTCAGGTCGCGCGCGGCGGCACTGCGGCGCTCGGCGGCGCCGACGAGCTCGGGGGTGGCGGAGAGGTTGCACACCAGCGTGGCGCCGGCGCGCACGTGGAAGACCGAGGGCGGGCAGGGCGCCAGGGAGTCCTCGCCCAGCTCGGCCGCGACAACGAGGTCGGGCGCGGAGTCGCAGGCGAACAGCTGGTTGGTGCCGAAGGGCACGTCTATGAAGCCGGCCACGTCAATGAGAGTTGGCGCGACGGGGCCAGGCGAGAAGTGCCGCGAGCTGGCGGCGGAGCCGTCGGCCGACAGGGTGCGCCGGGGCACGACGCCCAGGGGGCGCCCCGCCGAGAGCGCCACGCAGCAGTCATAGAGCCGGCCCCCCACGCGCACCGGGGCGCCCACGAGCACGAGCGCGTCCAGGTCCTCGGTGCGGACGGCGAGCTCGGCAAGGCCGGACTCGGCCGATGAGAGCAGGGCGTCCTGCCAGAAGAGGTCGCCGCAGGTGGCGCCCGTGAGGCAGAGCTCGGGCAGGACCACCACGCGGGCGCCGCCGGTCACCGCGTGCTCGACGGCCTTGGCGACGGACGCCACGTTGAACGCGACGTCAGCGACGCGGACATGCGGCGTGACCGCAGCTACAGAGATGAATCCGTCCCTCATGGGTGCCTCCTCGGTCGCTGGTGACTGCGCAAATCGTAGCACGTGGGTGAGCGTGCGGGGCGGTGGTTAACGCAGGCGCAATTGCCTATGATGTGCTCGATACTGTACCGTCACAGGGAGGCCAGCATGGCAGAAGACGACAGGCAGCAAGAGCTCGTCATCGTGTCCGACCGCGTATTTACCGGAACAGGCGACGATGCCGCCCCACTCGGGCTGCTCGTGCGCGACGGGCGCATCGCCGAGACCTTCTCGCCCGACGAGCTCGACGAGCACACGCCCGTGGGCGCCGAGGTCATCGACTTTGGCGACGCGCTGGTGACCGCCGGCCTGCACGACGCGCACGAGCACGTCTTCCATGCGGCGCTCTTCCCCTCCGCACTGGCGACCGAGTACGCCGGGACGAGCGAGGCCGACTGTGTGGCGCACCTGGTGGAGTTTGCGGCCGCCCGCCCCGACGACGGCTCCTGGCTCATGAGCCATGGCTGGCGCAACTACCTGTGGGACCCGCCGGTGCCGCCCACCCGCGCCTCGCTCGACGCCGCCTTCCCCACCCGCCCCGTGGCCATGTACTCCGGAGACGCCCACACGCTGTGGGTAAACTCGGCCGGGCTGGCCGCGCTGGGCATCGACGAGAGCACCGAGCCGCCCGCCGGCGGCGACTTCGCCCGCGACGAGGACGGGCGCCTCACGGGCGTGCTCGAGGAGGCCGCCGGCATGATCTACCTCGCCAAGGTCCTCGAGAGCTTCCCGCGCGACGAGATGGTGGCCATCTACCGCGACTACTTTGCCAAGCTGTCCGCCATGGGCATCACGAGCGTCTGCGACATGGCCCTCTCGGTGATTCCCGGCGCCGACAGCATCAACGCCTGGGCCTACGAGGAGCTGCTCGAGCGTGGCGAGCTCGACGTGCGCGGGCACCTCTTCCCCTGCCTGGGAGACGACCAGTCTAACCTCGAGGATCTGCAGGAACGGCTCACCGGCGACATGCTGCGCGCGCCGGGCTTCAAGCAGTTTTTCGACGGGGTCTCGAGCGCCCATACCGCCTGGTGCACCGAGCCCTATGCCAACGCGCGTTTCTCTGGTGACGTGGGCCGCCCCACCGTCCCCGCCGAGCGCATGCGCGAGCTGGTGCTGGCCGCCGCCGAGCGGGGCCACGCGGTGCGCATCCACACCATCGGCGACCGGGCCGTCCACGAGGCCACCCTCATCTTTGACGAGGCGTACCGGCGCTTTGGCCTGCCCGCGCAGGGTGCCAACACGCTCGAGCACATCGAGGACGTGGCCCCTGCTGACATCGACCTCATGGCCCAGGCGCACGTGGTGGCCTCGGTCCAGCCCCCGCACGTCACCATCGACATCACCCAGCCCGACCGCGACCTTGGCCCCGAGCGGGCCGCGCGCATGTGGCCCTTCG
>SUUD01000212.1 GCA_015062715.1 Olsenella sp.
CGGAGGTCGCGCTCGCATGAAAAGAGCAGGTGTTGACGATGGCAACGTCGGCGTCTTCCACCTCGGTCGCCTCCGCAAAGCCGGCACGCTCGAGCAGGGCGCGCATGCGGTCGGTGTCGACCTCGTTCTTGGCGCACCCGAGCGTCACGTAGAGGACGCGGCCTGCGGCCGCGACCGTGGATTCGTCTGTCATGCCCTCCCCTATCGGTAGTTGACGAACTGGAGCGGCTGCCCGTAGTCCTGGTCGCGCAGGAAAGAGATGACCTGCTGCAAGACGTCCTTGGAGGCGGAGCTCACGCGCAGCTTGTCGCCCTCGACGGTGGCCTTGCACTTGAGCTTCTGGTCGCGGATGTCCTTCGAGATGCGCTTGGCGGTGTCCTGGTCGATTCCCTGCACCACGTGGCCCACGACGCGGACCGTGGAGCCTGCGGCGGGCTGGGCCTTGTCCCAGCGGAGCGACTGCAGGTCGACCTTGCGGCGGACGAGCCGCGTGTTGAACACGTCGATCACCTGCGTGGCGACGAACTCCGAGGGGGCGTGCACCGTGATGGTCGCGTCCGCCTTCGAGAGGTCGATGGTCGCTCCGGTCGCCTTGAGGTCGTAGCGCTGGGTCAGCTCGCGCGCCGTCTGCTGGTACGCGTTGTCGACCTCCTGCATGTCAACCGTCGAGACGACGTCGAAGCTCGAGTCCTTTGCCATGGGTTCACTCCCGTCCTAAGTCAACGACCCCATCAGGGCCAGTCGTCGGCGTAGCCTTCCTGCCAGACGCCATTCTCGTCATAGTACCCGGCGTCGTCGCCATAGACGACCTCGTCGGAGCCGCCGTCCTGCGATGACTCGCCGGAGCCGTCCGTGCCGGAGCCATCCTGCGACTCGCCGGACTCGCCCTCCTTGTCACCGTCCACCGAGGGCTCCGCCTCGCCAAAGTGCGGGCCCTGGATGGTCACGGTCCCTACGCCGGAGGCACGCTCCTCGAAGCGCACGAGCTGCCCGTTGTTGGTGACGGTGACCACGGAGGTGTCGCCGACCTGGACCGTCATGGACTTCTCGACCGTGTAGCTCTCCTCCCACGGGCCGGTCACGGTCTCGGCGACCAGGCTCGACCCGTCCTTGGTGATCTCGACCCAGGTGACCTCGCCATCGGCGACCTTGACCGTCACGTTCACCTCGGTGGGCGTCGCCTGCGCAGCCGTCGCGTCGGTCGTGGTGGCGTCCTGCGACACGTCGCCCTCGGGCGTGGAGTCCGTGGTCTCGTCGGTCGCGTCCTGCTCGGTGTCCTGCGTCCCCTCGGCACCGGCTATGACGACCTCGTGGCCCCCCGTGGAGAGCGCCGAGGAGGTGCAGCTGCGGATGGACGTCGAGATGACGATGATGAGCAGAACGGCAAGCAGTCCCAGGATGACGAAGGCGGCACGCGTCGGGTCGGAGAAGAACTCCTCGACGAAGCCGATGAGCCCGTTCGGGCTCTTACGGCGCCGCTGTGCGTTGCGGTTGCGGGGGTTGCGCGAGCTGTTCTGTGCCACGCGGCGACGGACGTTGGGGCGCTGCGGGGCATCGTTGATGCTGCGTGACGCCACGCGGCCAGAGCGCGTCGAGGCGGCCTGGTACGGCCGGGCACGCTCGTCGAGCAGCAGGTCGTCCGTGTACTGGTCGGGCTCGAACTCGAGCTGGGTGACCTCCTGGCGCGACACCGACGAGAGCTCGGCCGCGCTCGCACGGGCCCGCGGGCGCGAGGCACCCCGCTGCTGCAGCGCGGTGCTGCGGGCGCGGTTCGAGCGTGACGAGGGATAGGGGTGCTCCCACTCGTCGAGGGTCCCGTCGTTACGGGCGGTCTGGTAGGCGCTCTGCTGCCAGGACGCAGAGCGGCCGCGAGCCTGGGACGTGGTGTCGAAGTTGTCGGCGTTGCCCAGGGGGCTGTCGGGGTTCTGCAGGTAGCGGCGGTACTCGGGCACGGTCGAGCGAGGCCTGCCCAGCGAGGAGCGAGATGACCAGCCCGCCGCCTCTTCGCTCGCGGAGCTGCGGCTCTCGCGCGTGCGGCGGCGCAGCTCGTGCGAGCTCGTGCCGTTGGTGTTCTCGAACAGGTCGCTCTGGAACTGGTCGACGACCTCGCGGGGGTTGAGGCCCAGATAGCGGGCGTACGACGAGAGCATGCCCTGGGCGTAGCCGCTCTTGGGGATGCTCGAGAAGTCGCCCTCCTCGAACGCGACGAGCGTTGCCTCCTTGAGGCGGAGCACGCGGGCGGCCTGCTGAACCGTCAGGCCGAGCTGCCTGCGGCGCTCGACGAGCATCTCGCTGAAGCGAGGCCTGGCCACCTACTCCACCTCCCGGTACTCTGACTCTGCCTGACGGAGCTCCTCGAGGCCATCGGCGTCAAGGAGGACCTCGCGGGGCTTCGATCCGTCTGGCGGCCCGACGACGCCCTTCTGCTCGAGCATGTCCATGATCCTTCCAGCCCTAGCGTACCCCACCTTGAGGCGGCGCTGCAGACCGGAGGTGGAACCCAGTTGAGAGTCCACAACTATGCGGGCGGCCTCCCAGATGAGCGGGTCGTCCTCCTCCGCAGGCTCGGACGAAGCGCCAGCGCCCTGCGAGGTGGCGGCCATGCCGGAAAGGATGTCCTCGTGGTAGTCGGAGGCATGGTGCTCGCGGATGAACTCGACGACCGAGGCAACCTCCTCCTCGCTCACGAAGCAGCCCTGGGCGCGCTTGGGGCGGCGCCCGCGCAGCTTGTACAGCATGTCACCGTGGCCCAGCAGGCGCTCGGCACCCGTCTGGTCGAGGATGATGCGCGAGTTCATGCCGTTGTCGACCGAAAGGGCCACGCGGTTGTCGATGTTTGCCTTGATGAGGCCGGTGACGACGTCGGCGGAGGGTCGCTGCGTGGCCACGATGAGGTGGATGCCCGCAGCGCGGCCCAGCTGCGCGATGCGCACGATGGAGGCCTCGACGTCCTTGCCGGCGACCATCATGAGGTCGGCGAGCTCGTCGATGACGATGACGAAGTAGGGCATGTGGGTGGGCGGGTGCTCCATCTCGCCGAGCCTGCCGCTCTCGATGAGCGAGTTGTAGGAGCGGATGTCGCGGACCTTGTAGTGCTCGAAGACGCGCAGGCGACGCTCCATCTCGTTGACGCCCCACTGCAGCGCCGCGGCGGCCTGCTTGGGCTCGGTGACGACCGGCGTGTACAGGTGCGGGAGCCCCGCGTAGTACGTGAACTCGACGCGCTTGGGGTCGACCATGATGAGGCGGACCTCATCGGGGGTCGCACGCATGAGGATGGACATGACGATGCTGTTGAGCAGCACGGACTTGCCCGAGCCGGTGGTTCCGGCGACGAGTAGGTGCGGCAGCCCCGCGAGGTCGACCACGACTGGCTTGCCCTCGGAGTCGCGCCCGAAGGCAGCCTCGAGGGGACCGCCCGTGACATAGGGCAGGACGTCGCCCAGGTAGACGGACTGGGTCTCCTTGTTGGGGATCTCGATGCCCACGAGGGAGGTCCCGGGGATGGGTGCGAAGATACGGACGGACTTGGCCGCGAGCGAGAGGGCGATGTCGTCCTGGAGGTTGGTGATCTTGCTCACGCGCTCGCCCTCGCCCATGGCGATCT
>SUUD01000213.1 GCA_015062715.1 Olsenella sp.
TGCTCACGGGGTCCATTCCCTCCTGCCTGCCCGACGACATGTACGACATCATCATGACCCGCCTGCGCGGCCGCGGGATCCGCTTCGTCGTGGACGCCCCCGGCACCCTCTTGCTGCAGGCGCTCCAGGCCAAGCCCTTCCTCATCAAGCCCAACAACCACGAGGTCGGCCGCCTCTTCAATGCCCGCCCCGAGACCCCCGAGGACTGCCTGCCCTTCGCGCGCATCCTCCACGAGCGCGGCGCCGCCAACGTCATCGTGAGCTGCGGCAAGCACGGCAGCGCGCTTCTCGACGAGAATGGCGAGGCGCACATCACCGCCGTCCCGCCGTGCCGCCTGGTCAACGCGACCGGCGCCGGCGACTCCATGGTCGCCGGGTTCCTCGCCAAGGTCGACCAGGGCGAGAGCTACGACCGCGCGCTGCGCTTCGCGTCCGCGTGCGGGTCGGCCACGGCCTCGAGCAAGGGCCTCGCCAAGCGCGAGACCATCGATCGCCTCGCCGCCCTGCTCGACGAGGTCATGGACGAGCGGGAGGCGAAGGGCGCCGAGAAGGCCGCCAAGGAAGAGAAGAGGGGGCCGGCTGGCACCAAGGCCGGCTCCAAGAAGTCAGAGGGCTAGTCAGCGGACCCCAGACCTGCATCGCGCGTCTGGGGTTTTCGCTTGTGAGCGTGTGGGACCAGCAACGCCCCGCGGGGCAGAGCGACAGGAGGGTTTTCATGTACGAGGGCATCAACGCATCTGACGGTGTCGGCATCGGCGTGGCGCAGGTCGCCATCGAGCCGGACCTCTCGTTTGTTCCGACCGTGCCGGAGGACGCGGAGGCCGAGAAGGTGCGCTACGCGGACGCCGTCAAGAAGTTCGTCGAGATGACCAACCACCAGATCGCGGTCATGGCCGCCTCCATTGGCGACGAGGCCGCCATGATCATGGGCGCCCACATCGAGTTTGCCGAGGACCCGGGCATCAAGGAGTCCGTTGACGCCGCCATCGAGAACGGCATCTGCGCCGAGCAGGCCGTCTCGGACGCCTACGACATGTACTACAACATGTTCGCCGCGATGGAGGACGAGCTGTTCCGCGAGCGCGCCGCCGACGTCGCCGACGTCAAGACCGGCCTTCTCGCCAACCTGCTGGGCAAGGAGGTCATCGACCTGTCGCACCTGCCCGAGCACTCCGTCATCGTCGTCCACGAGCTCACCCCGTCCATGACGGCCGACATCGACAAGGACAACGTCGCCGCCATCGTCACCGAGACCGGCGGCCGCACCTCGCACTCCGCGATCATCGCCCGCGCGCTCGAGATCCCCGCGGTCCTGTCGGTGCCCGACGCGACGACGCTCATCAAGACCGGCGACCTCATGATCGTCGAGGGCACCCAGGGCAAGGTCATCGTCGACCCCGACCGCGCCCAGCTCGAGCACTACCGCGTCAAGGCTGCCGCCCTCGCCGCCGAGAAGGAGGCCCTGAAGGCCTTCCGCGGCCAGCCCACCAGGACGGCCGACGGCCACGAGGTCCTGCTCGTCGCCAACATCGGCAACCCCGACGACGCCAACGGCGCCATCGAGAACGACGCCGAGGGCGTGGGCCTGTTCCGCTCCGAGTTCCTGTTCATGGACGCCAAGGAGCTCCCGAGCGAGGACGAGCAGTTCATGGCCTACCAGAAGGTCGCCATCCGCATGAAGGGCAAGCCGGTCATCATTCGCACGCTCGACGTGGGCGGCGACAAGGAGATCCCCTACCTCGACATGCAGCACGAGGAGAACCCCTTCATGGGCTTCCGCGCCGTGCGCTACTGCCTGGCCAACCCCGAGCAGTTCAAGGTCCAGCTGCGCGCCCTGCTGCGCGCCAGCGCCTTCGGCAACATCGAGATCATGATTCCGCTCGTGACCGCCCTTGACGAGATTCGCAAGGTCAAGACCCTGGTCGCGGAGTGCAAGGCCGAGCTCGACGCGCGCGGCGCCGCCTACAAGAAGGACATCAAGGTCGGCACCATGATCGAGACGCCGTCCGCCTCGCTCATCGCCGACCTGCTGGCCGCCGAGTGCGACTTCTTCTCCATCGGCACCAACGACCTCATCGGCTACACCATGTGCTGCGACCGCGGCAACGACCGCGTCGCCAACCTCTACCAGGTCTACCAGCCGTCGGTGCTGCGCTCGCTCAAGCGCATCATCGAGGAGGGCAACAAGGCGGGCATCATGGTGGGCATGTGCGGCGAGGTCGCGGCCGACCCGCTGATGGTCCCCGTGCTGCTGGCGTTTGGCCTGAACGAGTTCTCGGTCGCCTCGCCGTCGATCCTGCGCACCCGCAAGACCATCTCGCAGTGGACCATGGACGAGTGCCAGGCCCTGGCCGACAAGGTCCTGGCCCTCAAGACCGCCAACGAGGTCAAGGCCGCCCTCCAGGCTGCTGCCAAGTGAGACAGTTGGGGACGGTTCTCAACTGTCTCAGAGACAGCTGGGGACAGGTCTGAATGAGTTGCGGACCCCGTCGTAGGTGCGGCGGGGTCCCTTTTTTGCGCTACTTGCCGTAGGGCCGGGCGCGGGATGCCCTACCAGGCGCACCCCTCGGGCACGATGACGTCGAGAGCCCCCGGCTCGACCTCGACCACGAAGTGGCTTCCCCAGAACTCCTCGCCGTCCACCTGGCAGGGCGGCACATCGGCGTCGAACGCGACCTCGATGCGGCGCGCCTTCTCGGCGCGGATGGCCGACGAGCGCACGTGGCGGCCGAACCGGGCGAGCCCAAAGAGGGCGAGCACGTGGGGGATCGAGGGGTTCTTCACGTTGAAGCACACGTCGAGCAGGCCGTCGTTTGGCACGGCCGCGGGGCAGATGCGGAAGCCCCCGCCGTAGGTGGGGCCGTTCTGGATGGCAAGGATCAGCGCGCGCGTCTGGATGGGCGCGCCGCCGTCGAGCGAGAAGGTGCAGGGATAGCCGGCCGAGGCGCGGCTCAGGATCTTGAGGCCCGAGGTGAGGAACAGCTGCTCGCCCTCCTCGCGGGTGCCGTCGGCGCGCTTGTTGGTGGTGTCGATGGCGATGGCGGCGTCGAGGCCGAACGAGAGGGTCTCCATGAAGCGCGCCTCGAGCGGGTTGCCCGCCTCGTCGCAGACGTTGCTGGTCACGTGTCCCAGCTCGATCGTGCGCCGCGTGCCCGCCACGAGCTGGGCAAGGGCGGTCTGGGCGTCGTTGGCGACCATCCCGAGCGTCTTGGCAAAGTCGTTGCCCGAGCCAAAGGGGATGATGCCCAGCGCGGGGCGTCCCTCGCGCGGGATGCGCGCCAGGCCGTTGACCGTCTCGTGGATGACGCCGTCGCCGCCGAGCGCGACCACCGTGTCGAAGCCGCGCGCCTCGGCCGCCATGTGCTCGGCGTCGCCCGCGGCCTGCGTGACGAGCAGCTCGAAGCCCTGCGTCGCGCTGTCGTAGGCTTCGAGGAAGCGACGCGTGAAGTCGATTCCCTGGGCGCCTTTGCCGCTGTGGGCGGCGGGGTTGGCGATGACGAGCGTGCGACCGAGCGGACTTGTGGGCATGGCGGGCCTCCACAGACGTGCGTTGGATTCCGCACCATTGTCCCACATCTGCCGGAGGGACGGTCC
>SUUD01000214.1 GCA_015062715.1 Olsenella sp.
TATGATCTGGCCGTCAATATCGTCGATCTCGGATCGGACCTGGGCGATGTCCTCCATGGTCGGCCCTCGTTTCTCCTGGTGGCTAGATGGTGTCGTGCGGTGGGTAGGTGAGCCAGGCGTCGAGCAGGGCGAGGGCCATGACGGCCTCGGCGACGGGCACGGCGCGCGGGGCTATGCAGGGGTCGTGCCGGCCGGGCACCTCGAGCGTGACCTGCTCACCGGTCACCAGGTCGACCGAGCGCTGGGGGCGGGCGATCGAGCTCGTGGGCTTGACGGCCATGCGGAACAGGACGGGTGCCCCGGTCGTGATGCCGCCCAGGTTGCCTCCCGCGTCGTTCTTCGTGGGGCTGGGCAGGCCGTCGCCCGCGGGCTCGTAGGGGTCGTTGTGCTCGCTTCCGCGCATGAGGGCGGCGGTGAATCCCGCCCCGAACTCGAGACCCTTGACCGCGGGGATCCCAAAGACGGCGCGGGCGATCGAGCTCTCGATGCCGTCGAACAAAGGGCCGCCCACGCCCAGGGGCATCCCGCAGGCCACGCACTCGACGACCCCTCCCACGGAGTCGCCCTCCTCACGTGCCTGGGCTATGGCCTGGGTCATGGCGATGCCGGCCTCGCCGAGGATGGTGGGGAAGGTGCGGCCGTCCTGGAGGGCGGCCATCTGCTCGGAGAGGCGTGCACGGGATGCGTCGTCGAGGTCGAGGGCCGCGAGGGGCTCGTCCGAGACGTCGCCAACCTGCAGCAGGTGGGCGGCGACGCGCACGCCACGGGTGGCAAGCACCTGCAGCGCTATGCCGCCGGCGGCGCACAGGGGCGCGGTGAGCCTACCCGAGAAGTGACCGCCCCCGCGGACGTCCTGGTGGCCGTCCCAGCGCGCCTGGGCGGTGAGGTCGGCGTGGCCGGGGCGGGGGACGCGGGCGAGGAGGTCGTAGTCGGAGCTGCGCTGGGAGGTGTTCTCGATGAGGCAGGCGAGGGGTGCGCCGCAGGTCTCGCCCGAGGCGTTCAGGCCCGCCACGATGCGCACCGCGTCCGCCTCATGGCGCGGCGTCGACCAGGGGTCGCGGCCCGGGGCGCGCCGGGCCATGAACGCCGCCAGGGCCTCCGTGTCCACGGGAAAGCCGGCAGGCAGGCCCTCGACGACGCAGCCGATGGCCTCGGAGTGCGACTGCCCGAAGACGGTGACCCGGACGGTCTCGCCGATGACAGAGGACATGTGCCTCATCCCTCCCTCGTGACGACGCCGCCGAGCAGGGCGAGGTCATCGTAGAAGCTGGGGTATGACTTCGCGACGCAGTCCGCGCCCGCGATAGTGACCGCGCCCGACGAGCGCGCGGCCGAGATGGCCGCCATCATGGCGATGCGATGGTCGTTGGCCGCGTCGACTGTGCCGCCCGAGAGCGTGCCGACGCCGTGGACGTCGATGCCGTCCGGGTGCTCCTCGACCGTGACGCCCAGCGCCCTCAGGGCTGCGGAGACCGTCGCTATGCGATCCGACTCCTTGAGGCGCAGGCGCGCCGCACCGCGGATGCGCGTCGTCCCCTCGGCGCAGGCGGCGACGACGGCGATGGGCGGGACCAGGTCGGGGGTGTCCGAGACGTCGAAGTCGCAACCAACGAGGGGGCCCGGCATGACGCTGACCGACTCGGGGCCGCGAACAATGCGGGCACCCATCCGGGCGAGGATGGCCATGATGGCCCGGTCGCCCTGGCCCTCCGACCTGCCCGCATCCAGGCCCGTCACCGTGACGCCGGCCCCCGCGAGCGCGCCGGCGCAGAGCCAGAACGCGGCGTTGGACCAGTCGCCGGGTAGCGCGACGTCTCCCTCGGACCCGGGGAGCTGGTCGGGCGCGACGTGCCAGACGGCCTGGCTGCCCCGCTTGCTCTGGCGCTGCCAGGTCTCGACCGCGATGCCGAAGCGCCTGAGGGTGCGGCAGGTGAGGCTTACGTAGGACAAGGACTGAACGGGCTCGTCCACGCGCACCTCGACCCCGATGTCGGTCACGGCGGCGGCGAGCAGAAGGCCGCTCACGTACTGAGACGAGACGTCGCCGGGCAGCTCGAACACGCCTCCCGAGAGCCGCCCGCCCACCTTCAGGGGAAAGCTTCCCTGGGGGGAGAGCACGGCACCGTGCTCGACGAGGAGCTCGTAGAGGGGCGAGAGGGGACGCTCTGCCAGGCGACCGCGGCCGGTGAGCGATGCGTTGCAGCCAAGCGCGGCGACGACGGGGAGCAGGAACCTGAGCGTGGAGCCCGACTCGCTGCAGTCGAGGGTCCTGCCCTCGCGGGCCTTGGGATGTCGGTCGCGCCCGCGGGGGATGGGGGAGACGTCGAGCATGCCCCCCTCATGGCTGACCTGGGCACCGAGCTCGGTCAGGCAGGACACGGTCGCATCTATGTCGGCCGAGCTCGACTTGCAGGCGACCCTGGTCGGGCCCTGCGCGAAGGCGGCGCAGATGAGGGCGCGGTGGGCCTCGGACTTGGAGGGAATGGCTGCCACGGTCCCCGCGATGGCCCCCGGCCGTATGGTGACGTCCATGTGTCCTATCCCTTCGTGTGTCTCTCGATGATTCCGCCAAGCTCGTCATGCGTCACGGCCATGACCTCGCAGCGGCCGATATCCCTCGGCACGACGAGGTTGACGCGGTCGCCATGGCGCTTCTTGTCGGAGAGGGCGTGCGAGAGCAGGACGGCGGGGTCCGCGCCCGAGGACGTCGGAAGCCCATGGGCCCTGACCAGCGCCTCGATGCGCCGGGCGACGTCCCGGTCGAGCAGGGAGCTTGCTGCGGCATACCTCGCCACGGCGCACAGGCCCGCCGCGACGCACGCCCCGTGGCCGAGCGAGAAGTCGCTCGCGGCCTCGATGGCGTGGCCGATGGTGTGGCCGAGGTTGAGCGTCTGGCGCAGGCCCCGCTCGGTCTCGTCATGCTCCACGACGTCTCGCTTGATCCGCACGTTCGCGGCGACCACCTCCGCCAGGGTGGCGGGGTCGCCCCTGAGGTTGGTGAGCGGCGTCTCCTCGAGCTGGCGAAAGAGCTCGGCATCTGCCAGGACAGCATGCTTGATCACCTCGCCGCAGGCGTCGGCAAAGACGCCCGCGGGAAGCGTGGAGAGGGTGTCGACGTCAGCCACGACGAGCTCTGGCTGGAGGAAGGCGCCCACGAGGTTCTTGCCGGCGGGCAGGTCGACCGCCGTCTTCCCGCCCACGGACGAGTCGACCATGGCGAGCAGCGTCGTCGGCACCTGCACGACGCGGATGCCGCGCATGTACGTGGCGGCGGCAAAGCCGGCGAGGTCGCCCGTGACGCCCCCGCCCAGCGCGACGACCACGCCGTCCCGGTCGATGCCTGCGCCCGCCATGTCCCCGAGCACCTCCGACCAGGTGCCGATGGTCTTGCTCCGCTCTCCCGCAGCAAACGTGTGGGAGGCGCACCGGACCTGCGCGCATGCGAGCGAGTCGAGAACGCGCCCGAGGTAGAGGGGGGCGACGTTCGAGTCCGTCACGACGAAGGCGGAGCTGGGCCCGAGGGCGCCCACCAGCTCGCCCACCTGGTCCAAGAGGCCCGAAC
>SUUD01000215.1 GCA_015062715.1 Olsenella sp.
CTGCCCGTCCACGAGCTTGGCTACGAGCTGGGGCCGCTCAAGCTCAATCCCCGCTCGAAGGCCAAGGAGGGCCGCGTGCCCCTCGAGCGGGGGTCGCGCGTCCCTGACATCATGATCGGCGACACCAAGGTGGGCCTCAACTACGACGGGTTCGCCCACCTCGACCTGGACCGCGTTGCCGCCGCCTCGGCAGCGGCGAGCGAGAGCCCGGACGACACGAACTTGTCCGAGGCGCTCGAGCGGGCAAAGGCGAGCGTCCGCGAGAAGGTCGTCGACGACCTGCGGCGAAACCGCGAGCTCAGCTCGCGCGGGCTGGTCGTCCTGCCGGTGACCAAGGAGGACCTCTTCCGCGAGGGTGGCCTTGACGTGGTGGTGCTCGAGTTGCTGGACGTGCTCGAGAACGAGTACGGGCTCGACCTTGACCTGCAGCGACGGTTCGTGACCGGGGGCGCGCTCGCCAAGGCGCGGCAGGACCTGCTGTGGTCACTGCTTCCGGGCAGCCGCGGGCGGCAGCTGGGAAGGGAAATCGAGAAGAGACGTCGGTCGCGCACGGAGGTGCACGTGGTGGTGGAGCTCTAGGGAAGGCCGCGAGACGAACGCGTCCAGCCGCTGGCTGTTTTCGGGCATTTTGGAAACAAGATATTTGTGAGCTGCGGAAACGCGAGATCTTATGTAAAGCAGCCCGCGAAATGTCCGAAAAGTGGTCGCATTGCCGACACTCACGCGCCGAGGCGAGTGCGCGTCACGTGTGCCTCCGCCGTTCGCCTGCCACACATGTGCAGACTGGGTGACCTTGCGGCCATTTCCGACATGTGCTGCTAGAATAACCAGCAATGCGCTGCCTGGTGGCGGTGCGTTTGACGATACTTTCCAGGCTTGGAGGCCTGTTATGCATAGTAAGTTCTTCCGCGGCGTCCTCGCGATGCTGCTTGCCGCAATTCTCTCCGTGGGCGGCGTGCCCGCGACCATGGCCTACGCCGACACCTCCGAGGAGATCCAGGCCCGCCTCGACCAGGCGAAGGCCGACCTCGACGCCCTCTACGAGCAGGCCGAGGAGGCTGCCGAGGAGTACAACCACACGCAGGTCCTGCTCGACGAGACGAACGCCCAGATCGAGGCCACCCAGGAGGAGATCGCCCAGACCCAGGCCGCGCTGGCCGAGGCGCGGGCCGTCCTGGGCGAGCGCATGGCGGCCAACTACAAGGCCGGCGGCGTGTCGTTCCTCTCGATCATCTTCCAGGCGAGCAGCTTCGACGAGCTCGTGAGCAACATCTACTACGCCGACAAGATCGCCAAGTCGGACGCCGAGGCCATCGAGACGGTCAAGACCCTCAAGGCCGAGCTCCAGAACAAGGAGAACGAGCTCGAGGCAAAGCGCAACGAGCAGGAGGAGCTGCTCGCCCAGCAGCAGGAGCAGAAGGCCGAGCTCGACCGCCGCGCCGCCGAGGCCGAGACCTACGTGGCCAACCTCGACCAGGAGCTGCAGGACAAGCTCGAGGAGGAGCGCATCGCCGCCGAGGAGGCAGCCCGCAAGGCCGCCGAGGAGGAGGCAGCGCGCCTTGCCGCCGAGCAGGCTGCCCGCGAGGCCGAGGAGGCCGCGCAGCAGCAGGCCCAGCAGCAGGAGTCTGGCGACGAGGGCGGCGACGGCGGCTCGTCGGTCGACTACTCCGGCGACTGGCGCTCGGTCGTGGTCTCGGCCGCGTACTCGCGCGTGGGCTGCAGCTACGTCTACGCCGCCGGCGGCCCCAACTCCTTCGACTGCTCCGGCCTCACCAGCTGGTGCTACGCGCAGGCGGGCATTGGCATCGGCCACAGCTCGGGCTCGCAGTCGGGCTTCTGCACCAAGCCGGCCTCGCAGGCCGTCGCGGGCGACGTCGTGTGGCGTCCCGGCCACGTGGGCATCTGCATTGGCAACGGCCAGACTATCGAGGCGTTCTCGCCCGGCCAGGGCGTGGGCTTCGGCTCGGTGTACAGCTTCCAGACGGCCGGCTCGCCGGTGGGCTAGGCGCCCGCATCACATAGGCAACAAGTTGCGGGGTCCCGTGTGGGACCCCGCTTTTCGTCTCGTTGGGTTGAGGGCGCGTTGGTGCGATGTGTCGGGGGCCGGAGGGTCGACACGTCGAGCGGCTACTCCGTGATGAGGTCGGAGAGGCGCTTCTCGTTGAGGTAGGCGCTGGTGACGCTGCCCAGGTCGCGCCAGACGTCCACGGTGGGGCAGTCCTCGACGCGCGGGCAGATCTCGCCCGACGTGCAGTCGAGGCAGGCCACCGGTGCGAGCGTCCCCTCGACGGCACGCAATATGTTGCCTAACGTGTACTCCTCAGCAGGTTGGGCCAGGCGGTAGCCACCGCTCTTGCCGCGCGTGCTCTCCACGTAGCCGGCCTTGAGCAAGAGGGCCATCACCTGCTCGAGGTACTTGCGCGAGATGCCCTGGCGCTCGGCGATGTCGCCCAGCGAGACCCAGCCCTCGTGGTTGGCCAGGTCGGCCATGACGCGCAGTGCGTAGCGTCCCTTGGTCGAGAACATGCCAGCCATGGCGCCTACGCCTGCCCCTCGTTCGAGAGCATCTCGTCGAGCGTGCGCCACGCGAGCTCCGCGCACTTGACGCGGGCGGGCATGTGCGAGATGGGCTCCAGGCAGCTTGCCTCGTCAAGCTCGTCAAGCCGGTCCTGGGCGGCCTGCTCGCCGCGGATCATCTGGCCAAAGAGCTCGCAGGCGTCGCGTGCCTCGGCCACCGTCTTGCCAATGACCAGGTCGCTCATCATGTCGGCCGAGGCCTGGCTGATGGCGCAGCCGTGGCCCGTCCAGGACGCGTCGGCAATGACGCCGGTGTCGTCCAGGCGCACCTGGAGCACCAGGTCGTCGCCGCAGGAGGGGTTCACGCCCTCGTGCGTGTGGGTGGCGTCGTCCATCTCGTAGTTGTAGTCGGGGTGCGACACGTGGTCCATGAGGGCCTGTGAGTAGATGTCAGCGGTTGCCATGGAAGATCCCCCAAACAAACTCGAGCCCCTCGACGAGGCGGTCTATGTCACTGGCGTCATTGTAGAACGCTATGGACGCGCGGCAGGTGCTCTCCTGGCCGAGCCAGGCGAGCAGCGGCTGCGCGCAGTGGTGGCCGGCGCGGATGCAGACGTTCTTAGAGTCGAGCAAGCTGGCCACGTCGTGCGGGTGGATGCCGTCGACGTTGAAGGGGACGGCGCCCACGTGGCGGGTGGGCTCGGCCGGGCCGTAGACCTCCACGAAGGGCAGCGCCTTCAGGCGCTCGCAGAGGTAGGCAGAGAGCGCCTGCTCGCGCTCCTCGATGACGTCCATGCCAATGCCGTGCAGGTAGGACAGGGCCGCGCCGGTGGCGTAGATGCCCGCCGCGTCCTGGGTGCCCGCCTCGAACTTCTGGGGCACCGGGGCCCAGACGGCTCCCGTCTGGGTGACCGAGTCGATCATCTCGCCGCCGGTCAAAAACGGCGGCATGGCGTCGAGCAGCTCGGGACGTCCCCACAGGACGCCGATGCCCATGGGGCCGCCCAGCTTGTGGGCCGAGAAGGCCAGCAGGTCG
>SUUD01000028.1 GCA_015062715.1 Olsenella sp.
GGGAGGGGATGACCGCCTGCATCATCTGCATGATGATCTCGGCCGTGATATAGGGCATGATGCCCAGGCAGAAGACCGAGACGCGCGACAGGGCGCCGCCCGAGAACAAGTCGAGCACCGAGATGAAGCTGGCGCTGCCGGACGCGTTCTGGTACGCGTCGAGCATCCCCTTGAAGGGGATGCCCGGCACGGGCACGTGCGCACCGATGCGGTAGATGAACAGGATGGCAAGCGTGAACAGGATCTTGTCACGCAGCTCCTTGATGCGGAATGCGTTTGCTATTCCCTTTAGCACGGGAGCTCGACCTTTCCTCCGGCCGCCTCGATCTTAGCCTTTGCGGAGGCGGAGACCTTGTCAACACGGACGGTGAGGGCCTTGGTGATCTCGCCGTCACCGAGAACCTTGACGGGGATGTAGTCGTTCTTGATGACGCCCTTCTCGACGAGGGAGGCGCCGTCGACGACATCGCCATCGGCGAAGATGGCGTCGAGACGCGAGACGTTCACGGGAGCGTACTCGACGCGGTTGATGTTGCGGAAGCCGGGGAGCTTGGGCAGGCGCATGGCGAGCGGCTGCTGGCCGCCCTCGAAGCCGGCGCCCTTGCCGCCACCGGAGCGGGAGAGCTGGCCGTTGAGGCCGCGGCCGGCATAGGTGCCGTTGCCGGACGAGTTGCCGCGGCCGACGCGCTTGCGGTTCTTCTTGGCGCCCTCCGCGGGACGGAGATCGTTAAGCTGCATGGTTGGTCGCTCCTAGTTCTCTTCGACCTCGACAAGGTGCTTGACCTTGAAGATCATTCCACGGATGGAGTCGTTGTCGGGCTGCTCGACGACGTCGCCGATCCTCCTGAGCCCGAGGGCGTGGCAGGTGGCCGTCTGGTCCTTCTTGACGGCGGCCATGCAGCTGCGCACGAGCTTGATCTTGAGAGAGTTGGCCATCTCTAGTTCTCCTTCCCGACGAACATCTCGCCGACGGTGATGCCGCGACGCTCGGCGGTCTCGGCGGGGCTGGAGAGCTGCTTGAGGCCCTCGGCGGCCGCCTTGATGATGTTGAGGGCGTTGTTGGTGCCCAGCGACTTCGAGAGCACGTTGTGGATGCCGGCGAGCTCGAAGAGCGGGCGGACGGGGCCGCCGGCGATGACGCCGGTACCGGGGATGGCCGGCTTGATCAGGACGCGGCCGGCACCGTAGTGGCCCTCGACCTCGTGCGGGATGGTGCCCTCATCGGTCACGGGCACGTGGAACATGTTCTTCTTAGCGTCGTCGACGCCCTTCTGGATGGCCAGGGGCACCTCGGCGGACTTGCCCATGCCAACGCCCACGTTGCCCTTGCCGTCACCGACGACGACGAGCGCGAGCAGGGACATGCGGCGACCGCCCTTGACGGTCTTCGAGACGCGGTGGATGTAAACGACGCGCTCCTGGAGGTCGGACTCCTCCTGGCGCCTACGATCACGAGCCATCTGCTAACCTCCTAGAACTTCAGGCCCGCGTTGCGGGCGCCATCTGCGAGTGCCTTGACGCGGCCGTGGTAGATGCGGCCGCCGCGGTCGAACATGACCTCGGTGACGCCCTTCTCGAGCGCACGCTTGCCGATGAGCTCGCCAACGAGCTCGGCGGCCTCCTTGTTCGAGCCGATCTTGCCGGTGGCGCGGAACTCGGGGTCCAGCGTCGAGGCCGTGCAGATGGTCTTGGAGTCGACGTCATCAATGACCTGGGCGTAGATGTGGGCGTTGGTGCGGTGCACCGAGAGGCGCGGGCGCTCGGCCGTGCCGAAGATCTTGGCGCGGACGCGACGCTCGCGGCGCTTGAGCCCTGCCTTCTTCGCCTTCTGCTTGTTCATGCTTGCTCCTTCTCCTTGCCGCCACCTGACGGGGTGACGGTCTTCTATGTGACGCGACGAGTCGCGTTACTTGGCTGCCTTGCCGAGCTTCCTGCGGACGACCTCGCCCTCGTAGCGGATGCCCTTGCCCTTGTAGGGCTCGGGGGCGCGCTTGGAGCGAATCTCGGCCGCGACCTGGCCGACCTGCTCCTTCGAGATGCCCTGGACGGTGATGTGGGTGTTGTCGGGCACGACGAAGGTGATGTTCTGGGGGGCCTTGTAGAGCACGGGGTGCGAGTAGCCGAGGGCGAGCTCGAGGTCGGTGCCCTTGAGGGTGGCGCGGTAGCCGACGCCGATGAGCTCGAGCTTCTTCTCGAAGCCCTCGGAGACGCCGACGACCATGTTGTGGATGAGGGTGCGGGTGAGGCCCTGCTGGGCGTTGGACTCCTCGACGCCATCGATCAGGCCGACGGCGATCTGGTCGCCCTCGAGGGTGATGGTGATTGCGTCGGTGAAGGTGCGCTCGAGCTCTCCCTTGGGGCCCGAGACGTGGACGGTCTGCCCATTAACCGTGGCGGTGACGCCGGCGGGAATCTGGACAGGGTGCTTGCCGATACGGGACATGGCTTGTTCTCCCTTCTTCCTGCCGGTTTACCAGACGTAGGCGATGACCTCGCCGCCGATGCCCAGCTTGCGGGCATCGCGGTCGCACATCATGCCCTTGGACGTGGAGATGACGGCGGTGCCGAGGCCACCCAGGACGCGGGGGAGCTTCTCGGCGGAGGAATAGATGCGCAGGCCCGGCTTGGAGACGCGCTTGATGCCCTTGATGACCTTGGCGCGCTTGGGGCCGTACTTGAGCTGGATGGTGAGGGTCTTCTGGGGCTTGGTGTCCTCGACGGCGTAGCCGGCGATGTAGCCCTCCTCCTCGATCACGCGCGCGACCTCGACGAGCACCTTGGTCGAGGGCATCGAGACCTCGGCCTTGCCCGCGGAGTTCGCGTTGCGAATGCGCGTGAGCATATCAGCGATCGGATCGGTGATGTTCATTTGCTCTTTCCCTTTCGTTCGTGATGAATCCTCGCGTCCGGTTCGCCCCCGCCCGTAGCGGGGCCGCCTGGACGCGCATGCTCCAGACGTCCGGCAGCCTTACCAGCTGGCCTTCTTGACGCCCGGCAGCTCGCCCTTGCCAGCGAGCTCGCGGAAGCACACGCGGCAGAGCCCGAACTTGCGGTACACGGAGTGGGGACGCCCACAGCGCTGGCAACGGTTCTGGGTCCTGGTGCTGTACTTCGGCTCACGCGCTGCCTTGACGATCATCGATGTCTTAGCCACGTAATCCTCCTATCTGATACGCCCCTTCCTTCGCGGGGCGATATCTACAACGAATGCGACGCCTCTAGTCGCGCTTGAACGGGAAGTGGAACGCCTCGAGCAGGGCCTTGCCCTCCTCATCGGTGTTGGCGGTGGTGACGATGGTGATGTCCATGCCGCGGGTGCGATCGATCTTGTCGTAGTCGATCTCGGGGAAGATCAGCTGCTCGGTGACGCCCATGGAGTAGTTGCCACGGCCGTCGAAGCTCTTGGCAGAGACGCCGCGGAAGTCGCGGATGCGCGGGATCGCGATCGCGATGAGGCGGTCGAGGAACTCCCACATGCGGTCGCCACGCAGGGTGACCTTGGCGCCGATGGGCATGCCGGCACGGAGCTTGAAGTTAGCGATGGACTTGCGGGCGTGGGTCACCAGGGGCTGCTGGCCGGTGATGAGGCGCAGGTCGGAGACGGCGCCCTCGATGGCCTTGGCGTCCTGGGCGGCCTCGCCGACGCCCATGTTGACGACGATCTTCTCGATCTTGGGGATCTGGTTCACGTTCTTGTAGCCGAACTGCTTCTGCAGGGCGTCGCGAACCGTCGCGTAGTACTGCTCCTTGAGGCGGGGCACGTACTTCTCATCTGCCATGTTCTTCTCCTCACTCTTGGTGGTTTACGTGCGGGGATTCTGCCTCGCACCCCCCGGTTTGGCGGACCGGGAGCCATTGCGCGCCACCTGCGCTACGCATAGTGACGCAAAGATGAATGATAGGGGTTCGGTGTCCCCACGCAAGCGATTACCGGGAAAAACCATAAGCACACAACTTCAATGTCATAGCGTCCCAAGGAGGTGGTTCACGCGCCCCGCTACGCGA
The DNA here is from genome assembly GCA_015062715.1 of Olsenella sp. Classification (GTDB taxonomy): domain Bacteria; phylum Actinomycetota; class Coriobacteriia; order Coriobacteriales; family Atopobiaceae; genus SIG37. The sequence continues at coordinate 4,006 of SUUD01000028.1, forward strand.
AGGGCACGAGAACCTCCTCCTTGGGACGTCACACTTCGTTGCTACGTGCTACAGGCAAGGGAGGACTGCGGCCGATCTGCTACTGCAGGCGCGTGCCGCAGCTGCCGCAGAACGAGGAACCCGGCTTGATCGGCGCACCGCAGGTGGGGCAGGTCGGGGCGGCCTGGGCGGCGCGCTCGGCTGCGCTGGGGGCCGGGCTCGAGATCCCGTCGGCGTCGAGCGGGTCGCCAACGCCCATGGCGCGGCGGATGTCGCTGGTGTTGCGGGCGATGATCACCCTGAGCATGATGCCCTCGAAGACGAGACGGGTGACGACCTCGGCGATGACGCAGGTCAGCGCCATGCCCACAAGCGCCGCCAGGCCGGCCCCGAAACCGGCGCCGAACGCCGAGAGGGCGACCGCCAGGCAGGACAGCGGGATGAACACGAGGTTGAAGATGTAGAGGACCTTGAGGATGCGCTCGATGAGCAGGGTGTCGAAGCGCAGGAACGGGGTCCAGGTCCCCTTGTCGGACAGCTTGACGAGCTGCTGCCCCGGGACCCGCACGTACTTGCGGTAGACGATGACCGTGATGACGATGGCAGCGACGAACGCCACGAGCAGCAGCACCCCGGTGGCGCCGGCCGCGCGCGCGGGGTCATACCCATAGCCATAGCCATATCCGTAGTCGTTGTAGCCAAACATTGCGATACCTCCAGACGAACACGGGCGGGTGCTCCCCACCCTTGGCTTGCCCGTCCATTCTAGCCCTGCGCCCGGACATGAAGAGACCCCCGTGCCGGAATCCCGGCACGGGGGTCGTCTCAGCGATGCTTACGAGTACGGCCTAGAACTGCTCGCCGCACTTCTTGCAGACGCGGACCTTCTTGCCCTCACCGTTGACCGCATGGCCGACGCGGGTGGGCTGGCCGCACTTGGGGCACACGAGGGCCACGTTGGAGGCGTCGATCTTGGCCTCCTGGCTCACGATGCCGCCCTGCTGGTTCTGCTGCGTGGGGCGGGTCGCCTTCTTGACGATGGCGACGCCCTCGACCAGGACCTTGCCCTCGGAGGGGAAGGCGCGCAGGACGTTGGCCTGCTTGCCCTTGTCCTTGCCGGAAAGGACCTGGACGAGGTCGCCCTTCTTGATGTTCATCTTAGGCATCTTGTCGTCCCTTTCCTTAGAGCGTCTCGGGAGCGAGCGAGACGATCTTCATGTACTTGTGGTCGCGCAGCTCGCGGGCGACGGGCCCGAAGATACGCGTGCCGATGGGGGTGCCATCCTTCTGGATCAGGACGGCGGCGTTCTGGTCGAACTTGATGTAGCTGCCATCCTTGCGGCGGGTCTCCTTGGCGGTGCGCACGATGACGCAGCGCACGATGTCGCCCTTCTTGACGTTGCCACCGGGGGTGGCCTCCTGAACGGCGCAGATCACGACGTCGGCGATGCCGGCGTAGCGACGCTTGGAGCCGCCCAAGACCTTGATGCACTTCACACGACGCGCGCCCGAGTTGTCGGCGACGGTGAGCATGCTCTCCATCTGAATCATGAGTGTTACCTCCGTGGTAGCCCCGCCAGAGGTGCGCCCTCACGAGCGACGCACGTATGCGGGTGGTTTCACTGTCGCGCTACTTGGCCTTCTCCACGATCTCCACGACGCGCCAACGCTTGGTCTTGGAGAGGGGACGGGTCTCCATGACGCGGACGGTGTCGCCAAGGCCGGCGATGCCCTCCTCGTCGTGGCAGTGCAGCTTCTTGGTGCTGGTGATCATCTTGCCGTACTTGGGGTGACGCTTGCGCACGTCGATCTGCACGGTGACGGTCTTCTCGCCGGAGAGGGACGAGACGATCCCGGTGCGGACCTTGCGCGAGTTCCTGGTTTCGGTATCAGCCATGTCTCACTCCTGCGATCTAGTTCTGGGCAGCGGCGTTGTCCGCTGCGATCTGGCGCGCACGCATCTCGGTCTGGACGCGGGCGATGTCACGCTTGACGAGGCGGACGCGAGCCGTGTTGTCCAGCTGGCTGGTGGCCATCTGGAAGCGGAGGTTGAAGAGCTCGGCGCGCCCCTCCTCGAGCTTCTTGGCGAGCTCGTCGTCGGTGAGCTCGCGAATCTCGGTCGACTTCATGGTTACTTGTCCTCCCCGTCCTGGTCGGCGCGGGCAACGATCTTGGTCTTGATGGGCAGCTTGTGCTGCGCAAGGCGGAGGGCCTCACGAGCGATCTCGTCGGAGACGCCGGCGATCTCGAACATGATGCGACCCGGCTTGACGACGGCCACCCACTCCTCGGGGTTGCCCTTGCCGGAGCCCATGCGGGTCTCGGCAGGCTTCTTGGTGATGGGCTTGTCCGGGAAGATGGTGATCCAGACCTTGCCGCCACGGCGCATCTTACGCGTCATGGCAACACGGGCGGCCTCGATCTGGCGGTTGGTGATCCAGTGAGCCTCCTCGGCACGAAGGCCGTACTCGCCGAAGTTCAGCTGGGTGCCACCCTTGGCCTGGCCCTTCATGGAGCCACGCTGAACCTTGCGGTGGAGGACGCGCTTAGGAGCCAGCATTAGTTGCCCCTCCTCTCATTGCGACGGCGGGGACGGCTGGAGCCCTCGAGCGCCGGGTTGGGCGCGGGCTGGCCGGGGAGCTTCTCGCCGAGGTAGATCCAGACCTTCACGCCGCAGGCACCCATGGTGGTGCGGGCCGTGGCCTGGCCGTAATCGATCTTGGCGCGAAGGGTGTGCAGGGGCACGCGGCCCTCGCGGTACCACTCGCGGCGACCCATCTCGGCACCGCCGAGGCGGCCCGAGCACTGGATGCGGATGCCCTTGGCGCCGGCCTTGCGGGCGGACTGGACCGCCTTGCGCATGGCGCGACGGAAGGCGATGCGGCCCTCGAGCTGTTCGGCGATGGACTGGGCGACCAGGTTGGCGTCGAGCTCGGGGCGCTTGATCTCGATGACGTCGACCGTCAGCTGGCCCTGGGGGACGCCGGCGATCTTCTCGAGGTCGTGGCGCAGGACGTCGATCTCGGCGCCCTTCTTGCCGATGACGATGCCCGGACGGGCGGTGTAGATGGTGACCTTCACCTTGTCGCCGGCGCGCTCGATCTCGACGTGGGAGAGGGCGGCGCGCTCGAGGCGCTTGGTCAGGAACTTGCGGATCTCAAGGTCATTGCCAAGGGTCTTGGCATAGTCCTTATCGGCGTACCAGCGGGAACGCCAGTTCTCGGTGATGCCGAGACGGAAGCCGGTAGGCTGAACTTTCTGGCCCATGCTTCTCCTACGCCTCCTTTCGCGGAGCGACGGTGATGGTGATGTGGCTCGTGCGCTTGTTGATGCGCGACGCGGAGCCCTTGGCGCGCGGGCGGATGCGCTTGAGCGTGGGGCCCTCGTCGACATAGGCCTCGGCGATCACGAGGTCGTCACGGCGCAGGCCGTTGTTGTTCTCGGCGTTGGCGACGGCCGAGCGCAGGACCTTCTCGACGTCGACGGCGACGGCGCGCTCGGAGAAGGCCAGGATCTCGAAGGCCTTCTCGACGGAGGCGTTGCGGATCTGGTCGACGACCATGCGGGCCTTGCGGGGCGCGACGCGAACGTACTTGGCGGTCGCGGAGACCTCGTTCGGGGCGGTGTGCTTTGCCATTGCTTATCTACCTCCCCTTACTTCTGCTTGTGGCCACGGAAGGTGCGGGTGGGCGAGAACTCGCCCAGCTTGTGTCCGACCATGGACTCGGTGATGTACACGGGCACGTGCTTGCGGCCGTCGTGGACGGCGATGGTGTGGCCGACCATCTCGGGGAAGATGGTGGAGGCGCGAGACCAGGTCTTGATGACCTCCTTGGTGCCAGCCTCGTTCATGGCAGCGACGCGCGCCAGGAGGCGAGTCTCCACAAACGGGCCCTTCTTGAGACTTCTGCTCATACTTGGCTACTCCTTCGTGTGCCGCTACTTCGTCTTGCGACGACGGATGATGAGGCGGTTCGACGCCTTCTTCGGGTCGCGGGTCTTCTTGCCCTTCGTGGGCTTGCCCCACGGGGTGACGGACGGACGGCCGGAGGTGTGGTTCTTGCCCTCGCCGCCGCCGTGCGGGTGGTCGACCGGGTTCATGACGGTGCCGCGGACGGTCGGGCGGACGCCGGCCCAGCGCTTGCGGCCGGCCTTGCCGACGGTGATGTTGGAGTGATCGGCGTTGCCGACCTCACCGATGGTGGCACGGCAGGTGTCCAGGACGCGACGGAGCTCGGAGGAGGGCATGCGCAGGACCGCATAGCCGTTGTCCTTGCCCATCAGCTGGATGGAGGTGCCGGCGGAGCGGGCGATGGCAGCGCCCTTGCCCGGCTGGAACTCGACGGCGTGGATGAGGGTGCCGACGGGGATGTTGGCGAGCGGCAGGGTGTTGCCCGGCTTGATGTCCGCGTCGGGGCCGGAGACGACGGTGTCGCCGACCTTCAGGCCCTTGGGGGCCAGGATGTAGGCCTTGGCGCCGTCGGCGTAGTGCAGCAGCGCGATGCGGGCGGAGCGGTTCGGGTCGTACTCGATCGTGGCGACCTTGGCGGGGATGCCGTCCTTGTTGCGCTTGAAGTCGATGACGCGGTACTGGCGCTTGTGGCCGCCACCCTGGTGGCGGGTCGTGATGCGGCCGTTGTTGTTGCGGCCGGCCTTCTTGGGCAGGGGCTCGAGAAGCGACTTCTCGGGCGTGTCCGTCGTGATCTCGGCGAAGTCCGAGACCGTCTGGAAGCGCCTGCCCGCACTCGTAGGCTTGAGGTGCTTGACTCCCATTACTTCGTTCCCTTCTTTCCGCTGGCCACCCTGCTCAGGGATTGAGGCCATGGCGTGCCTCGGCGGGGTGACTCCGGATTACCACGGTGCCGCGCGTATCCATAGGACGCGGCACCAGAACACGTCCCCGCATGTGCGGGGGCGGCAGTGCCTTTGGTGCTTACTCCTCGACGGCCTTCTGGGCGCCGAAGATCTCGATGGTCTCGCCGTCAGCGATGGTGACGACGGCCTTCTTCCAGGTGCGGGTCTTGCCCATGGCATAGCGCAGGCGCTTGGGCTTGGCCTTGACCCACATGGTGTTGACCTTGACGACGTGAACGCCGAAGAGCTTCTCGACCGCGGCGGCGATCTCCTCCTTGCAGGCGGTGCGAGCCACCTCGAAGGTGTACTTGTTCTGGCCCATGAGGTCGAACGAGCGCTCGGAGACGACCGGGCGGGTGATGACGTTGTAGACGGAGTTCATTATGCGAGCACCTCCTCGAGCTGCTTCGCGACGGCCTCGCTCATGACGAGGGCGCCGTTGTCGATGAGGTTGCCGGCACAGGCCTCGCCGATGCCGATGACGTTGACCCTCGGCATGTTGCGGAAGGACAGGAAGGTGAAGATGTCGTCGTCGGGGACGACCACGGTCACGCGCTTGTCGGCGATATCGAGGGCCTTGAGCATGGCGGCAGCCTGCTTGGTAGAGGGCTTCTCAAACTTGTAGTCGTCGAGGATGACGAGCTCGTTGTCGCGAAGCTTGCCGGAGAGGACGCCGCGCATGGCGAGCTTGACCTCCTTGGCGTTGGTGCGGCGGGCGTGGCTGCGGGGGGTGGGCCCGAAGATGACGCCGCCGCCCGTCCACTGGCCGGCGCGGATCGAGCCCTGGCGGGCGCGACCGGTGCCCTTCTGGCGGTACGGCTTCTTGCCGCCGCCGGAGACCTCGTGGCGGTTCTTGACGGAGTGGGTGCCCTGGCGCAGGGAGGCAGCCTGGCAGACCACGACCTGGTGGATGACGGGGATGTTCGGCTCGATGCCGAAGACGTAGTCGGAGAGCTCGGCGGTGCCGGTCTTCTCCCCTTCTGCGTTCCTGATGTCGATCTGGCTCATCTTTTCTCCTTAGCCTAAGTTCTGTGGGCCCTTAGGCCATGCGAATCGAGACGATGGCGTTCTTGCCACCGGGCACGGCGCCCTTGACGAGCATGAGGTTCTGCTCGGCGTCGACGCGGACGAGCTTGAGGTTGCGCACGGTGACGCGCTCGTCGCCCATGTGGCCGGCCATGTGCAGGCCCTTGCGGACACGCGAGGGGTAGGCGCACTGGCCGATGGAGCCCGGGCGGCGCTGGTTGCGCGAGCCGTGGGTCATGGGGCCGCGGCTGAAGTTCCAGCGCTTGATGGTGCCCTGGAAGCCCTTGCCCTTGGAGGTGCCGGTGACGTCGACGACCTTGACCTCGGCGAAGTCCGCCACGGTGACCTGGTCGCCGCAGTTGTGCTCCTCGCCGTTCTCGACGCGGACCTCGCGCAGGTAGCGCATGGGCTCGACGCCGTGGGCCTTGAAGTGGCCGGCGAGAGGCTTGTTGACGTGCTTGGGCTTGATCTCACCGAAGCCGATCTGGACGGCGTCATAGCCGTCGGTCGCCTTCGTCTTGACCTGCGAGATCGTGCAGGGGCCAGCCTGGATGACGGTGACGGGCACGACGTTGTCGTCCTCGTCCCAGATCTGCGTCATCCCCAGCTTGCGGCCAAGGATCGTGTTGACCATTCCTGGTCCTTTCCCGTTGGCGGTCATGGGCCTTCTCGTCGAGGCACATCGGGTGCCCCTCCCCCAGCGGACCGCGTCCGATAGTCTGCTGCTCACCTGCGGTTTCTCGTGCGTCCCTCCCGCGGGCAGATGCCCCGTACACAGGATGGGGGCATGCGGTCGAGACACAGTCGTCCCCACGATCGAGCAGCTTTTCGAGTATAGCAGGCAACGCCCGGCAGCGGGGGTTTCACAGAGAATCCACGTGATGCGGGCCCACCGGGAGCGCAAGGGGGCGGCCCCCCGAGGGAAGCCGCCCCGCCCTGCCTGCCAGGCGGCAGGCCGTGTCCGTAGTCGCGCTAGTGGGCCGAGCCCCTCCGCATCCGCTCGAACTCCTCCGGCGTGAGGAGGTCGGCGCTCGTGCGCAGGTTGCCCGCCCAGTGCTCGGCACGCGCGAGGTTGTCGAGCCTCATGACGACCGTTCCCTTGTCATCGAGGACGTAGTAGGCCTCCTTCCGGTGGGTGGCCGGGTCCCCCGTGTCATGGTAGATGTAGCCGCCCGCGATCGCGTCGAGCATCTCGTCGGTCAGCTCGATGCCCTCGGCCTCCGCCATCTCCATGGTCTCCCTCTTCTGCTCCTCGTTCATGCGTCCTCCCTGGGTATGCCGTGCCTCTGTGGGCGTCATGCGTCCGCCCGCATGGCCTGTTCCCTCTCGTGCCCGAGGGGCTAGCCCTCGGCTCCCTCGTCCTCGGCGGGCTCCTGCTCGCCCTCATCGGGCGTCGGGGTCTCGTCGCCCTCGGGCTCCGTCTCCTCGTCGGGCTCGACGGTCCTGTTGAGGAGCTTGATCTCCTTGAGCTGCAGGCTCGTGCTGCCGTACGTCACCTCAACGACGTCACCTGGCTGCGGGAAGTAGCCGGCGGCTATCTTGGTGTCGTCGTCAAACTTGAGGATGATCGTCTCGCCGCTCTTGAGCTTGACCTCGACGGTGTTCTCGGTCGGGTCCTCGTCGGCCTTGCCGTCCTCGTCGGCATCGTCCACCTTGTAGTCCTCGAACCCGTTCATCTTGACGATGGTGCCCTGGCCGACGACGACCAGGTCGGGCTGCGGCTCGGGCTCCGGGGCCGGCTCGGGCTCAGGCTCAGGTTCGGGGGCGGGCTCGGGCTCCGGCTCCGGCGTGGGCTCTGGGTCCGGCGTGGGCGTCAGCTCGGGCGTCGGGGTCGGCGTGGGCTGCGGGTCGTCCTTGCCCTCGTCCTTCTTCTCCTCGTCCTTCTTCTCGCCCTTCTTCTCCTCCTCCTTCTTCTTGTCCTTCTTGGAGGCGTCCTCGCCGCTCTTGGCGCAGTAGATGACGAGCGCCTTGGGGTTGTTGCCCAGCTCGCCGGTGTAGGTGATCTCGGCCAGGTATCCCGTGGCGGGCTTCTCGCCGTTGTACTTGGTGCCGCTGTCGGTCTTGAACGTGTAGCTCGCCTTGGCGGTCTCGAGGGTCACGGTGCCGTTGCCCACGTTCTTGATGGTTCCGTTGATGACATAGGCGCGTCCCGTCGAGCTCTTCGCGACCTTGACGCGCAGGGCATCGGGCTCCTTCTCGATGTCGCCCTTGAAGGTGACGTCCACGGTGTCGCCGAGCAGGATGTGGGTGGACGCGCCCGAGATCTCGGTGCTGTCGGTAATGGTGAAGCGGTACGCGTGCGCCGAGTCGATCGACACGAGCACGGTCCTGCCCGAGAGCTCGGAGACGATGCCGTGGATGGTGCGCTCCTTGGGCTCCTCGGCCTCCTTGGCCTCCTCGACGACCGCGACGACGTTCGCGTACGGGAACTCGTTGAGGTTGCCCAGGTACGTGAGCTCGATCTTGTCACCCGCGCTCAGGTCGCCCACGAGGTAGGTGTCCTCGTCGATCATGAAGGTCGCCGAGGCGTCCTTACCGGCGATGGTGATGTAGTTGGCGCCCTGGCCCACCAGCTCGCCTGCGAACTCCAGAGGCGTCTCCATGTGCTCGACGAGCGTGATCTGGTCGGCATGCAGGCCGTCCGCGTCCTCGTGATAGGTCACCGCGACGACGTCGTCCAGGTACATCTGCCCATAGTCACCCATGTCATAGAGGGTGCCGGAGCTCGTCGTGAACTCCAGGTCTCCCTGGTCGCCCGTAACCACGACCTTCTGCTCGTAGGCCGTGAGAAGCGTCCCCTCGTACTCGCTCGCCTCGACCTCGGCCTCGGGGGTCTCGGCCTCCTCGGCGGGCGTGGGCTCGACGGGCGGCTCGCTGGGCTTTCCGCAGGCCCCAAGTGCCAGGGCCACGGAGACGGCCATGGCGACGCCAAGCGACGCCGTTACTCCCCTACGCATAACTTCTCCTTTCCGCCACGCTGGTCAATGCCAAGGTACCTGCGCAGGAGCGCAGGACATACGCTCTCAAGATACTGTCATATTGCTTATACGGAACCGCGCGCGCCTTCGTCTCTGGCGGCAAGCGGCATGCGCGAGGTGCCCTTGGGCATGAGAAAGGGGCAGCCCCCGTTGCCGGAGGCTGCCCCTGTGCGCGTATGTCTCGGTCGACTAGAGCTTGATCTCGATGTCGACGCCGGCGGGAAGGTCGAGGCGCATGAGCGAGTCGACGGTGCCGCTGGTGGGGTCGAGGATGTCGATGAGGCGCTTGTGGGTGCGCATCTCGAACTCCTCGCGGGAGTCCTTGTCCTTGTGCGGCGAGCGGATGACCGTGTAGAGGTTGCGCTCGGTGGGCAGGGGGATGGG
>SUUD01000216.1 GCA_015062715.1 Olsenella sp.
GCGGCGCGGCACTTGGGGTCGTCGTATATGACCGAGCGCGGCACCTCTCTCTCGAAGCCCTCGGGGACGAAGATCGCCTCATAGAGAAAGTCCTCAAGCAACGGTCACTCGTCTTGCCCGATGTTTCTGACCTCATATTCTATGATGCACCTCGTGGAAGCAGACTGTCTTGAGATGCTAGGGCAGCATCTTGGTGAGGTCGCGCGCGCCGTATATGAAGCGCCGCACCTCCATGACGTCGCCCATCACCACGTAGAAGACCATGTAGTTGCCCACGGCGAACCAGTGGTACGGCAGAGGACGGTTCCGCGTCGTCTTGTGGACCTGCGCTATGGTGGGCACCTTGGCGTGCTCGAGGATGGCCTCCTCGGTGCGATCGAGCAGGCGCTCCGCCGCAGCAGGGTTCTTGAGCACGTCGCGGACGTAGAAGACGGCCTGCTCGAGGTCGTCCCAGAAGAGCGGAAGATACTGCAGCCTATACTGCCTCGACACGATGCAGCTCCTCCCTCAGGGCGCCAAACACCTCGTCGTGGGTGTAGCGCATCGTGGTCGATGCCGCCTGGCGGTCGGCCGCGTCCAGCATCGACTCGACGTTGCCCGTGAGGCTCTCATATTGTTCCATGCTCATCACGACCATGGAGCCGTAGCCATTCTTTGTGAGGAACACGGGGCCACCCGTGGCCACCGCTTCCTCAACCGAAGCATAGTGATTGCGCAGCTCCGACACCGGCATGATCTGCATCATGACCTCCTTCTGGCAAGTTTTATCTGAATTATATCATCATGGTTCTTGGATACAAAACGCATGCGGGGCTGATCCGCTGCGAACCTGCATGCCATGGAGCCCATGACGACATTGATGGCAGGCGTTTTGGCGCGAATCCCGGTACGAATCATCCCGAAAGGTAGGTCGAGTGGTTTCTCGGAATCCTAGGGTGTCTGTTCCTGCTGGTCGTTTTGCTGCCGCTCATACCGATATTCGAGCTCTACGACGATGTGCGTAGGGCATACGAGGACAGGTAACGCGGAAGGCCGGTTCAGCGGACCTGGGCCACGCCGAGCCGCTCGCGAGCCTCGCGCATCTGCTCCGCCTCCGCCTGGCTGAACTCGAACTCGGCCTCACTCCAGTCCCACATGGCCTGCAGGAGCGGCCTGAAGCTCTCGCCCCGGCGCGTCAGCCGGTACTCGACGCGCGGGGGCACCTCCCGGTAGTCAACGCGCTCCAGGAAGTCGTCTGCCACGAGCTCCTTGAGCTGGCGCGACAGCGTTGACTCCGACACGCCCCGCAGGCACCTGCGCAGCTCGCCGAAGTGCCGCACGTCCTCGAGCGCAACGTAGAACAGGATTTCTATCTTCCACTTCCCGCCGACCACGCGCTGAAGAGACGAGATGGCTGGGCACCAGCTGACATTTCGACGTTCACCCATGGCGCGCTCCTTGATGTAGGTTGCAGTACTCCAAATAATGTCAGTACTTCTCAATTCGAACCGATAGGCAGACAGTATACCCGAAAGCAAAACGGCGCAACCAACCGCGAGCGAGGAGGAAAACATGAAGGTCACCTACTGGTCGGATTACGCGTGCCCGTACTGCTACATCGGAGAGACGCGGCTCGGGAAGGCCATCGCCTCCCTCGGGCTCGAGGGCGAGGTGGAGGTGGAGATGCGGGCGTTCGAGCTGAACCCGGATGCTCCCTACGAGGTGGTCGGCCCCACGCTCGACCGCTTCGCCGCCAAGTACGGCCTTTCCAAGGAGGAGGCTGCGGAGCGCATCGAGGGCATCAGCCGGATGGGCCGCGGCGAGGGCATCGAGTTCAACTACGCCACCACATTGAACACCAACATGCTCGACGCGCACCGCCTGACCAAGCTGGCGCACAGCCTGGGCAACACGCGCTTCGAGGGGCTGTGCTACGAGGCGTACTTTGTTAAGAACGAGGTCATGGCTGACCACGGGGTGCTGCGCAAGCTGGCCGCCGAGGCGGGGCTTCCCGAGGCCGACGTGGAGCGTGTGCTGGCGTCGGACGAGTACGAGGACGAGGTTCGCGCCGACGAGCGCGACGCCTACGCGATGGGCGTGCACGCCGTGCCGTTCTTCGTCGTGGACGGCAAGTACGCGATATCGGGCTGCTATCCGACCGAGGAGATGGCGCGCGTGCTCGAGAGGGCGCACGGCGAGTCGCTGGCGGAAGGCGCCGCGCAGGGCATGGCATGCGGCCCGGAAGGATGCTCGTTCTGATGGCGGTCGAGGTCTACCCGCTGCTGGCGAGGGGCGTCTTCGCCACCTTCGGCTACTTCGTGATCGACGGCGAGACGGGTCGCGGCGTGCTCGTCGACCCGGGCGCCCAGCCAGGTCTCTTCCTGTCTGCCGCGCGCGAACGCGGCTGGAAGATCGACGCGATCCTGCTCACGCACGGGCACTTCGACCACATGGGCGCCGCCGGCGAGCTTCGCGACGCTTGGAGCGCGCCGGTGAGGGCGCACGAGCTGGCGGACCGGTACCTGCTCGACCCGCGGCTGAACCTCTCGGCAGAGCATGGGGCACCGATCACGCTGGCCGGAGCGTCGAAGCTCTCGGACGGCGACCGCATCCCCGTCGGCGGCATCGCAGGCGCGCTCGAGGTGCTGCACGTCCCCGGCCACACCGACGACTCGTGCGCGTTCTGGTGCGAGCAGGGAGGCTTCGCGCTCGTCGGAGACGCCGTCTACGAGGGCGGCCCGGGCCTGACCGTGTTCCCGACAGGGGATGGACCCAGGCTGCGCGAGAGCATACGCAAAAGCATTCTCGCGTTGCTTCCCGACACCATGCTGCTGTCGGGGCACTCGCGGCCGATGACTGTGGCGATGCTCGCCGCTTCGATGCGATGAAGATGGCGGAAGGCCGCCTATCAACGCGATAGACAGCCTTCTTCCTTACAATGTGGATTCTGGCTAGCTGAGCGGTTCTAGCTCGTGGTAGAGCGAGTCTCCTTCGCCCACGAGGACATCCCACCACCACTGGGGGCTTTCTACGCCGGAGGCACAGAGCATGTCCAGGAGCTTGGCGCGAGCAACGGGGAGAAGTTGCTCGAAGTCGTTGCGCATGGCGTCGAGCATCGCCTTGCTCGTTGCCATCATGTCGTTGCAGATCTCCTTCTTCTCGTCCAGGCTGTAGCTCTCCGGCGAGTAGATGCAGAGGTCCGCCCGGAAGTAGGCCATGTCCTCGGCCTGGGTGAGCTCTGTCATCTTGGCTTCGTTCATCATCATTCTTATCTCCTCTCGATGCCCAGCACCGTGAATGGTGGCGCTGGGGTGGTACGAATTCCGGTACGAATCATCCCGAAAGGAGCGCTTTCTTTTAAAGCAAAGTGGTGTGCCGATTTCTCGGACACACCACTTCTGAACTGCGGATATGTTGTGTTATGGGTTGGAGTGTGAAATACCGTTTCGTG
>SUUD01000029.1 GCA_015062715.1 Olsenella sp.
GCTCAGATGGACGGCGCCATCCTGGTCATCGCCGCCACCGACGGCCCCATGGCCCAGACCCGCGAGCACATCCTGCTCGCCCGTCAGGTCGGCGTCCCCTACATCATCGTCTTCCTGAACAAGTGCGACATGGTTGACGACGAGGAGCTCATCGACCTCGTCGAGATGGAGACCCGTGACCTCCTCTCCGAGTACGACTTCCCCGGCGACGACCTGCCCATCATCCGCGGCTCCGCGCTCAAGGCCCTCGAGGGCGACCAGGGCCAGTGGAGGGACGCCATCCTCGAGCTCATGCACCAGGTCGACACCTACATCCCGACGCCCGCCCGTGACAACGAGAAGCCGTTCCTGATGGCCGTCGAGGACGTCATGACCATCTCCGGCCGCGGCACCGTCGCCACCGGCCGTGTCGAGCGTGGCCAGCTCAACCTCAACGACCCGGTCGAGATCGTCGGCATCCGCGAGACCCAGAAGTCCGTCGCCACCGGCATCGAGATGTTCCGCAAGTCCATGGACTACTGCGAGGCCGGCGACAACGTGGGCATCCTGCTCCGCGGCATCAAGCGCGAGCAGATCGAGCGCGGCCAGGTCCTCTGCAAGCCCGGCTCGGTCACCCCGCACAAGAAGTTCACCGCCGAGATCTACGTCCTCACCAAGGAGGAGGGTGGCCGTCACACCCCGTTCTTCACCGGCTACCGTCCGCAGTTCTACTTCCGCACCACCGACGTCACCGGCACCGTGAACCTGCCCGAGGGCGTCGAGATGGTCATGCCTGGCGACCACATCACCGTCACCGGCGAGCTCATCCACGCCATCGCCATGGAGGAGGGCCTGCGCTTCGCCATCCGTGAGGGCGGCCACACCGTCGCCGACGGCCGCGTTGCCACCATCATCGAGTAGCATCCGGTCATAGCGTTGCCACGTTCCCGGCGCCCTCGTGGCGCCGGGACTTTTCTTTTGTCGGGTTTTTGTCAAGGACACGGGCATGAAGCCTGGCAGGTTGACAGGTCACGAGGTGCGATGGTATCGTTTTCCATCGCGTCACGGTCGAGGCAGTCTCGGCTGTGGCTAGGTAACAGGAGGTCTTATGCGCACTATGGTCACCCTCGCCTGCACCGAGTGCAAGCGCAGGAACTACACTACGGACAAGAACAAGCAGAGCAACCCCGATCGCATGGAGTTGAAGAAGTACTGCCCTTGGTGCCATAAGCACACTGTCCACAAGGAAACCCGCTAAACTAGGGGTTACACGCACACGCCGGTAGTTCAATTGGTAGAGCGGCGGTCTCCAAAACCGTTGGTTGAGGGTTCGAGTCCTTCCCGGCGTGCCAGACACCAACACCGGCCGAGAGTCTTCGGCCGGTTTGCATGTATAGGGAGAATAGTCTCCGAAGGGATTGAGAAGGATGGCTAACAAGGAGCGCAACAAGCGAAGCGCGCGCAAGGCCAGGGCCGCCGAGCGTCAGGCCCTCGAGGCCGTGCAGGGCGAGTCCACCTCCGCCAAGCCCGCGGCCACCAAGTCCTCCGAGACCAAGGCCGTCCAGAAGAAGAAGTCCGATGGCTTCATCGCCAGCGTGAAGGGCTACTTCTCCGCCGTGCGCACCGAGATGCGCCGCGTGGTCTGGCCCTCCCGAGACGAGCTCAAGAACTACTCGGTGAGCACCATTGCCATGCTGCTCGCCGTGGGCCTCGCCGTGTGGCTGGTCGACACGGGCATCATGCTCGTGCTCACCGCCCTGGCGGCCCTGAGGGGGTAGCAATGGCAAAGCGCTGGTACGTTATCCACACCTACTCGGGCTACGAGAACAAGGTCAAGGCCGACCTCGAGCACCGCATCGAGACCTTCGGCCTCGAGAGTGCCGTCGTCGACATCCAGATCCCCACCGAGGAGGTCACGGAGATCAAGGAGGGCGGCAAGCGCGAGACCAAGGAGTCCAAGGTCTTCCCGGGCTACGTCCTCGTCCGCATGGAGGTCGACGACAACACCTGGGCCGTCGTCCGCAACACGCCCGGCGTCACCGGCTTCGTCGGCATCGACGGCAAGCCCACGCCCCTCTCGCGCGACGAGTTCAACAAGATCATGCGCCGCACCTCGCCCGTGGCGTCCGCGCCCAAGCGCACCGCCACCGACCTCGAGGTCGGCCAGTCCATCCGCGTCGTCAGCGGCCCTCTGGCCGACTTCGACGGCACCATCTCCGAGATCATGCCGGACGCCGGCAAGGTCAAGGTCATGCTCACCATCTTTGGCCGCGAGACCCCCGTCGAGCTCACGCTCGACCAGGTGGCGACCATAGGCTAGGAAACGACGCCGCCCCCTCGTTCGGTGAGGAATGCTTCTGTGGGGGCGCGCGAACGATAGGACCACACGACACGCACCACGTACACGCGAGGAGGAAATGATGGCAGCCAAGAAGCCCGTCGCCCATTTCATCAAGCTCCAGATTCCCGCCGGCCAGGCCAACCCCGCGCCTCCCGTCGGCCCCGCCCTCGGCGCCGCCCAGGTCAACATCATGCAGTTCTGCCAGGCGTTCAACGCCGCCACGCAGGACAAGATGGGTGACATCATCCCCGTCGAGATCTCGGTCTACGAGGACCGCACCTTCGACTTCGTCTGCAAGACCCCGCCCGCGGCGCAGCTCATCAAGAAGGAGCTCGGCCTCAAGAGCGGCTCCGGCGTCCCGCAGCGCGACAAGGTCGGCCAGCTCACCCAGGAGCAGCTCACCAAGATCGCCGAGATCAAGATGCCCGACCTCAACGCCAACGACATCGAGGCCGCCAAGAAGATCGTCGCCGGCACCGCCCGCTCCATGGGCGTCACCATCGCCGACTAGCTCTGGTTCCAGGCGCGACCGGGGGCCTTGTCCTTGTCCCCGGCTCCGCGTTCGCTGGGCTCACTCACTTCGTGAGTCGCCTTGGACAAGGACAAGGCCCCGGAGGCACGGGGTCAGGAAGCGTGGGAGGGCCCTAGGCGCCCGCTGACCACACGGACCAAGTAGGAGGTTCAACATGCCTAAGCACGGAAAGCAGTACAGGAACGCGCTCGCCAAGTTCGACCAGTACAAGGTCTACTCGCCCAAGGAGGCCATGGAGACCGTCAAGGAGATCGCCAGCGCCAAGTTCGACGAGACCGTCGAGGTCTCCGTCCGCCTGGGCGTCGACACCCGCAAGGCCGACCAGAACGTCCGCGGCTCCATCTCCCTGCCCCACGGCACCGGCAAGAGCGTCCGCGTCGCCGTCTTCGCCGAGGGCGCCCAGGCCGCCGAGGCCGAGGCCGCCGGCGCCGACATCGTCGGCTCCGATGACCTGGTCGCCGCCATCCAGGCCGGCGAGATCAACTTCGACGCCGCCATCGCCACGCCCCCGATGATGGCCAAGGTCGGCCGCATCGGCCGCATCCTCGGCCCCCGTGGCCTCATGCCCAACCCCAAGCTCGGCACCGTCACCATGGACGTCGCCAAGATGGTCAACGAGCTCAAGGCCGGCCGCGTCGAGTACCGTGCCGACCGCTACGGCATCTGCCACGTTCCCGTGGGCAAGGTGTCCTTCGACACCCAGAAGCTCGTCGAGAACTACGGTGCCCTCATCAACGAGCTCATCCGCGTGAAGCCCTCGACCGCCAAGGGCCGTTACGTCAAGAGCGTCACCTTCTCCTCCACCATGGGCCCGGGCGTCAAGGTCGACTCGTCCAAGACCCGCAACCTCATGGAGGACTAGCTCCAACCCGCACTGCCCGGCGGCCCCAGGGCCGCCACCCGCTTGACCACCGGACGCTTCGCGTCTAGAATATCCGGTGCTTGAAAACCGCACGTCCGCTGCCAGAGACAGCTGGTGCCCCACGGGGCCTAAGGGGAGAGATCCCGCCCGCCGAGGTGGTCTTGGAGTCACGAACTCTCGGGCCCTGTCTGGCAGAAGCCGGCAGGGCCCGTTGCTGTGTGAAGGGTCCGCCCAGTCGGCGGAACGTGCCCGAATGCAGCAAGAAGGAGGTGTAACACCATGCCAGCTCAGTCCAAGATCGATCTGCTCGAGAAGGTCTCGGCCTCCATCGAGGCCAGCACGGGCCTCTACGTGGTCGACTACCGCGGCCTCACCGTCAAGGAGACCCAGGAGCTCCGTCGCGCCCTCAAGGACGCCGGCGCCGAGATGAAGGTCTACAAGAACAACATCGTCAAGATCGCCCTCGAGAAGCACGAGATGCCCGCCATCGACGACATCCTCGTCGGCACCTGCGCCTGCATCTTCTTCGGCGACGACCCCGTGGCCCCCGCCAAGGTCCTCAAGGAGTCGATGAAGAAGTACAACAAGATGGAGGTCCTCGGCGGCATCGCCGACAACGCGGTCCTGTCCTCCGAGGAGGCCAAGGCCTACGCCGAGCTTCCGAGCCGCGAGCAGCTGCTCGCCCAGATCGCCGGCCTCATCAACGGCTTCGCCCGCGACATCGCCGTGTGCATCAACGAGGTCCCCGCAGGCCTCGCCCGCGCCATCAACGCCGTCAACGACCAGAAGGCCGCCTAACGGCACCCGCGGCCGCAGGCCGCACCACCGCGAGGCGCGACCGCGCTTCGTTCCGACAAACCAGCCATGCACACGCGCATGGGAACCGAAAGGATCAGAACAATGGCTAAGCTTACCGCCGCTGAGATCGTCGACGCCCTCAAGGAGATGACCCTGCTCGAGGCCTCCGAGCTCGTCAAGGCCATCGAGGAGGAGTTCGGCGTCTCCGCCGCCGCCCCCGTCGCCGTCGCCGCCGGCCCCGCCGCCGAGGCCGAGCCCGTCGAGGAGAAGACCAACTTCGACGTCGTGCTCGAGGGCTTCGGCGACAACAAGATCGCCGTCATCAAGGTCGTCCGCGAGCTCACCTCCCTCGGCCTGAAGGAGGCCAAGGAGGCCGTCGAGTCCGCCCCCAAGGCCATCATCGAGGGTGCCAAGAAGGAGGACGCCGAGGCCGCCAAGGAGAAGCTCGAGGCTGCCGGCGCCGCCGTCACCCTGAAGTAACTTCCTGCTCGACGAACATCGAGAGAAGGGGAGGGGCCAGGATCGTCCTGGTCCCTCCCTTTTGCTCTCTGCCCATTCGCAAATGGCATGCTAGAGGGCCAAAAAAGAGGACCTGTGCGCCGATGCGCATAGGTCCTTCACAATTCACCTGCGGGTTTGCTCGGACAAGCGAATATAAAGAAAAAATCGGAATAAGTCAAGACTTTTCTTGACCGGCGATTTGCGCTTAGGCAAAATATTACCTTGCGCTAACTGCCACCATTCGCCATTTCGAGGGAGGAACTGCCTGGTGACTACCACATCTAAGAAGGCCTCCGCCACCACCCGCGAGCGCGTGAGCTTCAGCAAGATTCCGAGCGCTGTCGAACCCCCCAATCTCATCGAGGTCCAGAAGCAGTCCTTCGAGCGGTTCATGACCGAGGGGCTTGCCGAGGCCTTCGCCGAGGCGTCCCCCATCGTGAACGCCGCGGGCACCATGGAGGTCACGTTCGGCGAGCATCAGTTCGGCGATCCCTCGCACACCATCGCTGAGTGCCGCGCCAAGGACATCTCGTATCAGGTCCCCCTGCTCGTCGAGGTCCGCTTCACCAACCGCGAGACCGGCGAGATCAAGGAGCAGCTCGTCTTCATGGGCGACTTCCCGCTCATGACCGAGCGCGGGACCTTCATCATCAACGGCTCCGAGCGCGTCGTCGTCTCGCAGCTCGTCCGCTCGCCCGGCGTGTACTTCTCGCAGGAGACCGACTCCGGCGTCCTCACCCAGCACGTCCAGTTCATCCCCGCCCGCGGCGCCTGGCTCGAGTTCGAGGTCGACAAGCGCGGCCAGCTCGTGGTCTCGATCGACCGCAAGCGCCGCCAGTCCGCCACCACGCTGCTGCGCGCCCTGGGCATCGCCGAGTCCGACGACGAGATCTACGCGCTGCTCGGCGACTCCGACGCCGTGCGTGCCACCGTCGAGCGCGACACCGCCCAGAACCGCGAGGACGCCCTCCTCGAGATCTACCGTCGCCAGCGCCCGGGCGAGCCCCCCACCGTCGACTCCGCCCGCTCCCTCATCGACGGCCTCTACTTCAACCCGCAGCGCTACGACCTCGCCAAGGTCGGTCGCTACAAGATCAACAAGAAGCTCGGCCTCGACATCGACGCCAACAACTCCGTGCTGTGCGAGGAGGACATCGTCGAGGCGCTGCGCTACCTGCTGGCGCTGCACGAGGGCGACTCCTCCAAGAAGACCGACGACATCGACCACTTCGGCAACCGCCGCGTGCGCACCGTCGGCGAGCTCGTCCAGAACCAGTTCCGCATCGGCATGAGCCGCATGGAGCGCGTCGTCCGCGAGCGCATGGCCTCCCAGGACGCCGACGACATCACCCCGCAGTCGCTCATCAACATCCGCCCGATCGTGGCGGCCATCAAGGAGTTCTACGGGTCCTCGCAGCTGTCCCAGTTCATGGACCAGTCCAACCCGCTGGCCGGCCTCACCAACAAGCGCCGCCTCTCCGCGCTCGGCCCGGGCGGCCTCGCCGGCCACAAGTCCGGCTCGAGCCGCCGCACCAACGTGCCCACGGCCGTCCGCGACGTCCACAACTCGCACTACGCCCGCATGTGCCCCATCGAGACCCCGGAAGGCCCCAACATCGGCCTGATCGGCTCGCTGGCGCTCTACGCCCGCGTCAACGAGTACGGCTTCATCGAGTCGCCGTACCGTCGCGTCATCGACGGCAAGGTCACCGACCAGATCGACTGGATGACGGCGGACGAGGAGGAGGACCACAACATCGCCCCCGCCAACACCCCGTACGATCCCAAGACCGGTGCCTTCGTCGAGGCTGACTCCAAGACCGGCAAGCTCGTCATGCCCGAGCGCATCGTCGTGCGCACCCGCGACTTCGACGGCTCCTTCGGCGCGCCCGCCCAGGTCGACGTCGCCGACGTCGACTACATGGATGTTTCGCCGCGTCAGCTGCTCTCCGTCGCCGCCACGCTCATCCCGTTCCTCGAGCACGACGACGCCAAGCGTACCCTCATGGGCGCGAACATGCAGCGCCAGGCCGTGCCCCTGATCCGCACCGCCGCGCCCTTCGTGGGCACCGGCATGGAGCGCCGCGCCGCGCTCGACTCGGGCGAGCTGGTCGTCTCCGAGCAGGACGGCACCGTCATCGAGGCCGACGCCACGCACGTCACCGTCGAGGGCGCCGATGGCGTCCAGCGCTACGACCTGCCCAAGTACCAGCGCTCCAACCAGTCCACCTGTATCAACCACCGCCCGGTGGTCCACGTGGGCGACAAGGTCGAGGCCGGCCAGCCGCTCGCCGACGGCACCTCCATCGACCAGGGCGAGCTCGCCCTCGGCCAGAACCTCCTCGTCGCCTACATGCCGTGGGAGGGCTTCAACTACGAGGACGGCATCGTCGTCTCCGAGCGCGTCGTCCAGGAGGACCTGCTGACCTCGGTCAACATCTCCCGTCACGAGATCGACGCCCGCGACACCAAGCTGGGCCCCGAGGAGATCACCCGCGAGATCCCCAACCTCTCCGAGGACATGCTCGCCAACCTCGACGATGACGGCATCATCCGCATCGGTGCCGAGGTCGGCCCTGGTGACATCCTGGTTGGCAAGGTCACGCCCAAGGGCGAGACGGCCCTCACCGCCGAGGAGCGCCTGCTGCGCGCCATCTTCGGCGCCAAGGCGCACGACGTCCGCGACACCTCGCTCAAGATGCCCCACGGCGCCTACGGCCGCGTCGTCGACATCGTGCGCTTCAGCCGTGAGGCCGGCGACGACCTGCCGCCCGGCGTCAACGAGCTCGTCCGCGTCTACGTCGCCCAGCGCCGCAAGATCCAGCAGGGCGACAAGATCTCGGGCCGCCACGGCAACAAGGGCGTCGTCTGCAACGTCCTGCCCGTGGAGGACATGCCCTACATGGCCGACGGCACCCCCATCGACGTGCTCCTCGACCCGCTGGGCGTCCCCTCGCGTATGAACGTCGGCCAGCTGCTCGAGTGCCACCTGGGCTGGGCCGCCGCCAACGGCTGGGACCGCGAGTCCGCGGACTCCACCGAGTACATCCCCGGTCCCATCCACGTGGCCACGCCCGTCTTCGACGGCGCCACCGACACCGAGGTCGCCGAGGTCGTCCGCCGCGCCAACACCAACCTGGTCAACAAGGCCAAGCTGGCCTATGGCGAGCACATGCGCCCGGAGTTCGTCCCGCAGCTCAACGACCTCGGCAAGATGACGCTGTACGACGGCCGCACCGGCGAGGCGTTCAAGAGCCCCATCACCGTGGGCACGAGCTACATCCTCAAGCTCGGCCACATGGTCGACGACAAGATCCACGCCCGCTCGACGGGCCCCTACAGCCTCGTCACGCAGCAGCCCCTGGGCGGCAAGGCCCAGTTCGGCGGCCAGCGCTTCGGCGAGATGGAGGTCTGGGCGCTCTACGCGTACGGCGCCTCCAACGTGCTGCAGGAGATCCTCACGGTCAAGTCCGACGACACCAACGGCCGCGTCAAGACCTACGAGTCGATCGTCAAGGGCGAGAACGTGCCCGAGGCCGGCATCCCCGAGTCGTTCAAGGTCCTCGTCAAGGAGATCCGCTCGCTCGCGCTCTCGATCGAGCCGATCAACTACCGCACCGTGGACGTCGCCCCCGCCAACGACACCACCGTCGCCGACTCGATCGACGACGCCTTCGGGGCCGTGGAGGCCGCCGCGGACCTCATCGAGGACCTCACGGCCGACCTGACCGCCGACGCCGAGCCCGAGGCCGAGATCCTCGTCGGCGACATCCTGGACGAGAAGGAGTAACCAACCGTGGCAGACTTCGACACCACTGAGTTCGACGCCATCAAGATCTCGCTGGCCTCCGCCGAGCAGATCCGCAGCTGGTCCCACGGCGAGGTCAAGAAGCCCGAGACCATCAACTACCGCACCCTCAAGCCCGAGAAGGACGGCCTGTTCTGCGAGAAGATCTTCGGCCCCGTCCGCGACTTCGAGTGCTCCTGCGGCAAGTACAAGGGCATCCGCTTCAAGGGCATCGTCTGCGAGCGCTGCGGCGTCGAGGTCACGAGCGCCAAGGTGCGCCGCGACCGCATGGGCCACATCGAGCTGGCCACCCCCGTCTCGCACATCTGGTACTTCAAGAGCCCCACGAGCTTCCCGCTGGCCCGCCTGCTCGACATCAAGAGCAAGGACCTCGAGAAGGTCCTGTACTTCGCGAGCTACATCATCACCAACGTCGACTACGAGGCCCGCGAGGCCGACGCGGCCGACCTGCGCGAGGAGCTCGCCGCCGACCTCGAGGAGCTTGACGCCGAGCGCGACGAGCAGATCGCACGCCTGCGCGAGCAGGGCGAGGTGCCCGAGGACGAGGCCTACGACGGCATGGAGGTCCTCTCCGCCGACGAGGTCCGTGCCGGCATCGCCGACCTGGAGGAGGAGTACGAGGAGGAGAAGCAGCTCCGCCGCGAGGCCTACGAGAAGTTCATGGTCCTCGAGAACCGCGAGCTCATCTCCGACGAGGCCCTCTTCCGCGAGCTCAGGCGCTACTACTCCATCTACTTCGACGGCGGCATGGGCGCCGAGGCCATCCGCGAGCTCCTGCGCAACGTCGACCTCGAGGCCGAGTCCGTCGAGCTCCGCGGCATCATCGCCGACGAGCGCAGCCAGAAGCAGAAGCGCGAGAAGGCCGTCAAGCGGCTCGAGGTCGTCGACGCGTTCCTGTCCGGTGGCAACGACCCCGCCGACATGATCCTCGACGTCATCCCGGTGATCCCGCCCGACCTGCGCCCCATGGTGCAGCTCGACGGCGGCCGCTTCGCCGCGTCCGACCTCAACGACCTGTACCGTCGCGTCATCAACCGCAACAACCGCCTCAAGCGCCTGCTCGACCTCGACGCCCCCGCGATCATCGTCAACAACGAGAAGCGCATGCTCCAGGAGGCCGTCGACGCCCTGTTCGACAACGGCCGTCGCGGCCGTCCTGTCACGGGCCGTGGCGGGCGTCCGCTCAAGTCGCTGGCCGAGGCCCTCAAGGGCAAGCAGGGCCGCTTCCGCCAGAACCTGCTGGGCAAGCGCGTCGACTACTCCGGCCGTTCGGTCATCGTCGTCGACCCGCAGCTCAAGCTGCACCAGTGCGGCCTGCCCAAGACCATGGCGCTCGAGCTCTTCAAGCCCTTCGTCATGCGTCGCCTCGTCGAGCTGGGCAAGGTCGAGAACATCAAGGGCGCCAAGCGCGCGATCGACCGCATGGCCAGCGCCGTCTGGGACGTCCTCGAGGAGGTCATCCAGGACCGCCTCGTCCTGCTCAACCGAGCCCCGACCCTGCACCGCCTGTCGATCCAGGCCTTCGAGCCCGTCCTCGTCGAGGGCAAGGCGATCCACCTGCACCCGCTGGTGTGCGCCCCCTTCAACGCCGACTTCGACGGCGACCAGATGTCGGTCCACGTGCCCCTCTCCACGCAGGCCCAGACCGAGGCCCGCGTCCTCATGCTCTCGTCCAACAACGTCCGCTCCCCGGCGAGCGGCAAGGTCCTCACGGTGCCGTCGCAGGACATGGTCTTCGGCGTGTACTACCTCACCACCGAGAAGGCCGGCACCCTGGGCGAGGGTCGCGTCTTCGCCGACTTCGACGACGCCATCAACGCGTATGACGCGCGCAACGTCGTCGACATCCAGGCCCGCGTCACGGTCCGCATCTCCTCGGCAGACGCCAACGTCTACGAGGGCGACCGCGCGATCTTCCGCTACAAGACGGCCAAGGGCGCCTACGAGGACATCGACGTCACCGAGCGCCCGCAGCGCTTCGAGACGACGGTCGGCCGCATCATCTTCAACCGCCAGTGCCTGCCCGAGGACTACCCCTTCATCAACTACAAGATGGTGAAGAGCGACATGAGCTTCCTCGTCAACGACGTCTGCGACCGCTACCCGCTCGCCGAGGTCGGCCCCATCCTCGACGCCATCAAGTACGCCGGCTTCCACTACGCCACGCGTGCCGGCCTGACCGTCTCGGTGTGGGACGCCGTCATCCCCTCGGACAAGCAGCAGATGCTCGACGAGGCCCAGGCCGCCGTCAACGAGATCAACGAGAACTACGAGGACGGCCTGCTCTCCGAGCGCGAGCGCCACGCCGAGGTCATCAACGCCTGGACCGCCTGCACCAACGAGCTCGGCGCCAAGATGCTCAACGGCTTCGAGGAGGATAACCCCATCTACATGATGGCCGACTCCGGCGCCCGTGGTAACAAGACCCAGCTGCGCCAGCTCGCCGGCATGCGAGGCCTCATGGCCGACATGTCGGGCGACACGATCGACCTTCCCATCAAGGCGAACTTCCGCGAGGGCCTCGAGCCGCTGGAGTACTTCATCTCCACCTACGGCGCGCGCAAGGGCCTGGTCGACACGGCCTCCCACACGTCCGACTCCGGCTACCTCACCCGTCGTCTGGTCGACGTCGCGCAGGACGTCATCGTCCGCGAGGAGGACTGCGGCACCACCGAGGGCGTCACCTACACCCTGATGCTCCCGGGCACCAGCGACCTGCGCACCGACCTCATCGGCCGCTGCGTCCTCAACGACATCGTCGACCCCAACACCGGCGAGGTCCTCATCGCCGCCGACGGCTACATCGAGAGCGCCGCCGACCTGCAGCGCCTGGTCGACGCCGGCCTCAAGGCCGTCGAGCTGCGCGCGCTGCTCACCTGCCGCTCCAAGTACGGCGTGTGCCAGAAGTGCTACGGCTGGGACCTCTCGACCCGCCGCCCGGTCAACATCGGCACCTCGGTCGGCATCATCGCCGCCCAGTCGATCGGCGAGCCCGGCACCCAGCTCACGATGCGCACCATTCACTCCGGCGGCGTCGCGGGCGCCGACGACATCACGCAGGGCCTGCCCACGGTCGGCCGCATGTTCGACGTCGTCGGCAACGTCAACGAGAAGATCCTTGGCCGCGAGGCGGACCTCGCCCCCGTGTCCGGCGTCCTCTCGATCTACCCCGAGCAGACCGAGTACCTGCTGCGCATCACCGACCCCGACGACAGCTCCGTGATCCTGTCCGAGCGTCGCGTCCCGGTGTCCGTGCGCTTCATGCCCGGCATCGACGAGGCCGTCAACGGCCACATCGCGGTCCGCGCCGGCGACCAGATCACCAAGGGCTTCGTGAACTTCCGCAACCTGCGCCGCCTCACCGACATCGAGTCGACGATGCACACCTTCGTCGAGTCGGTCAAGGACGTCTACACCTCGCAGGGCGTCGAGCTCAACGACAAGCACATCGAGGTCATCGCCCGCCAGATGCTTCGGCGCGTCCAGATCACCAACCCCGGCGACTCGCACTACCTGCTCGGCCAGTACGTCGACCGCTACGAGTTCGCCGACGCGGTGAACGACATCACCCTGGCCGGCAAGGTCCCGCCCGAGGCCGAGCCCACCATCCTGGGCACCCTCAAGGTCGCCAGCTCCATCGACTCCTGGCTGTCGAGCGCCTCGTTCATCCGCACCGCCGGCGTCCTCACCGAGGCCGCCATCTCCGGCGAGGTGGACAACCTGCTCGACCTCAAGTCCAACGTCATCGTGGGCAAGAAGATCCCCGCCGGCACGGGCCTGCCTGCCTACAACAACGTCAAGCTCACCTATCACGGCACCACGATCGACAAGGCCGTGAGCCCGCTCGACAAGACCCTGCCCGAGTGGGCGCCCGACGAGCTCAAGGACATCGAGGAGCAGCTCCCGCAGCAGCTCGACTGGGTGGGCGAGGAGTACGGCCTGGGCGGCATCTACTCCAAGAACGGCCGCACG
>SUUD01000030.1 GCA_015062715.1 Olsenella sp.
GCGAGGAACGACAGGACCCCGATCGCCCAGGAGGGAAGCTCGCGCCTGGGCCGCTCGGGAGGCGGCGCTAGGGAGGACGCGTCGGGCGTGGTCCCGGCAAGGATGGCCTGGACGAGGCCGTTGAGCTGCTCGACGCTCTGCGCGAGGGGGCGGTCCAGGGCGTCGAGCCAGTGCACCGTTGAGAGGTAGTACTGCATGCCCTCGGTGGGCAGGGACTCCGTGAGCTTGAAGGGCACGATGGTGACGCTGTTGCTCACCGCGTTGCTCACCTCGCGCATGACCTGCTGCGACGCGTTCGCGTAGTCGGTAAAGACGAGCACCATGACCTTGGTCGTCCTGATGGCCTCGATGATGGAGGCCGCCCAGTCGGCGCCCGGAACGATGTCGCGCGGGGCGTACCAGCAGCGCGCACCTCCCTGCTCGAGGCGCGCGCAGATGGCGTCGGCCACCGCCTTGTCCTTGTGGGAGTAGCTGATGAAGACGTCGTGCGCCATGATGCCTCCCGCGGGCTACTTCTGGGTCACCTCACCGGTCGTGTCGTCATAGACCATGTCGTAGGACTGGCCGTTCCAGGTGAAGCTGATTTCGATCTGGCTGCCGTTGACCTTCACCTTGATGTCGCTGGCCCCGCCATCGTAGTTCTCGAGCGAGCTGAAGCAGGCGCTGAAGGCGCGGTCCACCGGATCGTCCGCAATCTGCTCCTCGGTCATCTCGGGCTCGGTGCGGGCGAGTATCTCGCCGGTCAGGACGTCGACCGTGTAGGAGAAGTCACCGTACTCCGACCCAAAGGTGACCTCGCGGGCTCCGTTCGTGGTGACACCCACGTGGATATCCGTTGCACGGGAGAGCTCGATGGGGCAGGCCTCCTCAACGATCCCGAGGATGGCGTCCGAGTCGAGCTCCTGGACCTCCTCGGCCTGGTCGGGGGCCGCCTGCTCCTCGGGGGCCTGCTCCGGGGCCGCCTGCTCCTCGGCAGGTGCGCCGCCACAGGCAACGATTCCCAGGCACAGGGCGAGCGAAAACATGACGAGATGTGCACGCTTGGACATGGCTTCCCCCTCACGACGAGCCTTTACTTGGATGAAGCGTATCCGCTATTGGGATTTCAGGGGACGTGAGACGAGCGGAAGAGGCGCGAGCGGCCGCCAGCGACCGACAAACGATGCTCCAATCGGATGTCGGGCAGCCATCGGGATAGGGGGACCTGTCATCGGGGACGGTTCTCTTTGACAGGTCCCCCCGTGCCCGGAGGCTACTCCACGCGGTCGGGCTCCTCGGCGGTGGCCGGGTCGCCCAGGTCGGGGTTCTCGGCCGCCTCGAGCGCCGAGGCCAGGGCATCCTCGCGGGCCTGGTCGAAGAGCGCCTTCATGGTGGGGTTGCGGTACGACAGCTTGCGGATGGTGAGCTGGTCGTCGACCTTCTTCTCGGCCTGGCCCAGGTAGCGCTCGGAGTTGGTGAGGGCGCGCTTGACCTTCTCGAGGCGCTCGATGGCGGCGTCGATCTCCTTGATGGCGGAGTCGAAGTTCTTGCCGGCGCTCTCGACGTCGCGGCGGAAGCCCTCCTTGAAGCGGTCCATCTTGGCCTCGAAGTTGGTGACGTCGATGTTCTGCCGGCGCATCTCGGCCAGCTCGGCCTTGTAGGCGAGCGAGTTCTGTGCGGCGTTGCGCAGAAGGCCGATGAGCGGGATGAAGAACTGCGGGCGGATGACGTACATCTTCTCGTACTCCCAGGCCTCGACAATGCCCTGGTTGTAGAGGTCGTTCTCGGGCTCGAGCGTGGAGACGAGCACCGCGTACTCGCAGCCCTTCTTGCGGCGGTCGGCGTCGAGCTTCTTGAGGTGCGAGGCGTTGGTGCGGTGCCCGATGCCGCCCTCCTGCTCGGTCTTCATCTCGAACATGATGGAGAGGACCTCGTTGCCCGCGTCGTCGAGCTCGCGGAAGATGTAGTCGCCCTTGGTGGGACGGTCGCCCTCCCCCTCGCTCACGGCCACGGTGTCCTTCTCGAAGCTGGCCTTGGGGAAGGCCATGGCCCGGACCTTGTTGAACTCGATCTCGCAGTGCTGCTCCAGCGTCTCGCCCAGCATCTTGGTGGACAGGCGCGACTTCTGGTCGCGGACGCGCTCGAGCTCCTCGCCCAGCTCGCGGATCTGCTCGTCCTTGAGGGCAAGGCGGGAGGTCATCTGGTCCTGCAGGGCCTTCTCGGCCTGCTCGCGCTCGGAGACGAGGCGCGCCTGGGCTGCCGCGCTTTCGGCCTGGGCAAGCTCGAGCTGGTGGGAGTGCTCGGCGGCGTCGCGGGCAGCCTGGCCCTCGAGCTGCGTGAGCTTGCGGGAGAGCTCGCCGGTGGCCTGCGCGACGGCAAGGTCGCGCGCGGTCTCGAACTCGCGCTCGCGTGACTCGGCCTTGCTCTTGAGCAGGCTGACCTTGCCCTTGAGCTCGACCACCTGGCGCTCTGCCTCGGCGCGGGCGTCGCGCACCGCGGCGTCCTGCTCGGCAACGAGCGTGGCGACCTGGGCCTTGAGCTGGTCTATCTGTGCGTCTCGGTCGGAAATCTCGCGGTTGGAGGCGGAGCGCACGCGCTCGACCTCGAGCGCGAGGTCCTTGTCGAAGCCCTCGTGCGCGGCATGCAGGCGCTCCTCGAGGGCACGGGCGAACTCCTGGTCGCGGACCTGCGAGACGATCTGCGCGTAGCCCGTCTCGTCCACCTGGAACACCTTGCCGCAGTGCGGGCACTTGATCTCTGCCATGGGCTCACGTTCCTCTCGCTCGAATCTCATCCCCCCTAGGGTAAATCACCCGCCGGACAAAAGTCATCGGGGCGGCCTATCATTGGGGACCTGTCATTGGGGACGGTTCTTTTTGACATGTTTTGCTGTCATCGCAAAACCTGTCAAATAGAACCGTCCCCAATGACAGGTCGCCAAAGAGAAGAGGGCCCGGACAGACGCCCAGGGCCCTCCCGAGTCGCAGCATGATCTGTCTATCAGCCGCCGTTGTTGTTGTTGCCGTACTCGCCGCCGCCCTTGTTGTCCTCCTTGCTGCCCATGCCATACGACTGGTTGGGCTGCTGGAGCGGCTCGTCGGAGCCAAGCGTCACGTCGAAGGTGAGCTCCTCGTTGCCGCGCATGACGGTGACGCTCACCGTCTCGCCGATCTTGTGCGAGCGGATGGCCAGAATCAGGGCGTCGGCCGAGGTGATGTTGTCGCGCCCGATCTTGGTGATGATGTCGCCCTTCTGGATGCCGGCCGCCTCGGCCGGACCGTCGCCCGCGACCTCGGCCACGTAGGCGCCCTGGTTGACCGACAGGTTGTAGTACTGCGCGTTCTGCGCGGTGACCGTCTGCAGCGAGAGGCCAATGTAGGGGTGCAGGACCATCTCGCCGGCGATGATCTCGTTGGCGACCTCGATGGCGTAGTTGCCGGGGATGGCGAAGCCCAGGCCCACGCTGGAGCCCGTGGTGGACTGGATGATCGAGTTGATGCCCACGAGCTTGCCCTCCGAGTTGACCAGGGCGCCGCCGGAGTTGCCCGGGTTGATGGTGGCGTCGGTCTGGATGAGGTTGGCGTAGATGGTCCTGCCGCTGGTGGACTGCAGCATGGTGGAGCGGTAGAGCGACGACACGATGCCCGTCGAGACGGACTGGTCGAGCCCGTAGGGGCTGCCGATGGCCATGACCCACTCGCCCACGACCAGGGCGTCGGAGTCGCCCACCTCGATCGGGGTCACCTGGGCGCCCTCGAGGTCGACGTGGACGACGGCCAGGTCGCTCGAGGGGTCGGAGCCCACGACCGTGCCCTCGTAGTTGGCCTCGTCGATGGTGACCGTGATGGTCTGCGCGGCCTCGACCACGTGGTAGTTGGTGAGGATGTTGCCGTCGGCGTCGATGATGACGCCCGAGCCCACGCCCGAGCCCGTCTGCGTGTTCACGTAGATCGAGACGACCGAGGGCAGGGCCTTCTTGGCGACCGCCTGGGCGATGTCGGCCGTGGCGTTGGTGGCGTCGATGGTGATGGTCTGGCCCGCCGAGCTCATGTCCGAGGACTCGGGGTCGGTGTTGGCCGTCGCGGCGGACGGCTCCTCGATCTGCGCCTGGCTGGTGCCCTGGACCACCGCGACCGGGTCGATGTGCCCGGTGTAGGTGAGCCCGCCGAACATGGCCGCGGCGCCCACGAGCCCGCCAAAGAGGGCCGACAGGAACGGGTGGCCCCTGCGCTCCTTCTTTGGTGTCGGGGGCGCCTGGACCGGCTGCTGGTAGACAGGCTGCGCCCAGGCCTGCTGCTGGTAGGCTTGCGCCTGCTGAGCCGCCGGCTGCTGCTGGGCATGCGACGGCTGGGTGTTGTTGAACTCGTCCATATCCCACCTCTCTCATGGTGGCGCCCGCAGCGCGGGCGTCTAGGTCGTTGTACCCCTATCCGAGCGCCGGACGACGCGCGAACCGGGACAACGCGACAAGCACATACTCGCATGCAAGCCTAAGGCGGACCTTAAGGGTGGGTGGCGTGTGCCCGCTGGGGCGAGATGCCGGCGCATGGAACGGGATTTGCGTCCGGTGCGGCACTTTTGGGGAGGGGGCCGGCGCATGGAACGCGATTTGCGTCCGGTGCGTCCGCTGGGGGCGAGATGCCGGCGCATGGAACGGGATTTGCATTCCGTGCAACGGATTGAGGCAAGAATCCCACGCATGGAACAGGATTTGCGTCCGGTGCGGCACTTTTGGGGAGAAAGCCGGCGCATGGAACGCGATTTGCGTTCGGTGAGGCGGCCAGCGGAGGAAATCCCGCGCATGGAACGGGATTTGCGTTCCGTGCAACGGATTGAGGCAAGAATCCCGCGCATGGAACGCGTTTTGCGTTCGGCGCGCCCGCGCCACTCCCCTAGAGCTTGAACAGGTAGCCCACGCCGCGGACGGTGACGATGTGGTTGGCGATCTGCGGGCCCACCTTGGAGCGGACGCGCCTGATGTGCACGTCGACCGTGCGCGTGCCGCCGCAGTACTCGAATCCCCACACGCGGTGCAGGAGCGTGTCGCGCGAGTAGGCGCGCGAGGGGTGCGTGGCCAGGAACGACAGCAGCGAGTACTCCATGAGGGTGAGGTCGACCGGGCGGTCGTCGATGGTGACCTGGTAGGTGGCCAGGTTGATGGTCATGTTGTCGATGGTGACGATGTCGGAGGGCACGCTCTCCTCGCCCGGCCAGAGCAGCTGCGAGAGGCGGACCTCGAACTCGGCCTCGCTCGCGCCGGCGACGATGAAGTCGGTGCGGACCTGGATGGGGATGCGCAGGGTCGAGAGCTGGTCCTCGTCGGCGATGAGCAGCAGCGGGATGAGACCGTTGTCGATGACGTAGGAGTCGACCGTCGAGAAGAACGAGCTGTTGACGCCGGCCACGTCGAACGCCACGAGGTCGAACTCGTGGCCACTGTTGATGGCCTGGTTGAAGGTCTCGGGGGTCGCGAGCAACACGGACACGTCTAGGGCCTGCGTGAGCTCCCTCATACGGTCGTGACTGCGCGTCGTACGCGCGACATGTAGGACGTTTCTGTGGTGCACGGGTGCCTCCTACCTGTCTTGTCTTCCCCAACTGGCATTATTCATCTGAGGATAGCACAGCGGTGTCACAAGTGGAGGGGACCGGAGCGCCCCGGTCCCCTCCACACATTTCAAAAACAACTACTTGATGTGGCCGAGGAAATCGCGGGTCCGCTGGTGCTGGGGATGGTCGAAGACCTCCTCGGGCAGGCCCTGCTCCACGACGACGCCACCCTCCATGAAGACGACGCGGTCGGCCGCCTCGCGGGCGAAGCCCATCTCGTGGGTGACCACGATCATGGTCATGCCGCCGTTGTAGGCGAGGTCCTTCATGACGTCGAGGACGCCGCGCACCAGCTCGGGATCGAGCGCCGAGGTGGGCTCGTCGAAGAGCAGGACATCGGGGTGCATGGCGACGGCGCGGGCGATGGCGACGCGCTGCTGCTGGCCGCCCGAGAGCTGGGAGGGCGTGTAGTCCACGCGGTCGCCCAGGCCCACGGCCTCGAGCTGCCGGCGCGCCTCGGCCTCGGCCTCGGCCTTGCCCTTCTTCAGGACCTTGGTCTGGCCGATCATGACGTTCTCGAGGGCGGTGAGGTGCGGGAACAGGTTGAAGTTCTGGAACACCATGCCCAGGTTCTGGCGCAGCTTGTTGACGTCGGTCTTGGAGGCGTCGGTGATCTCGTGGTCGTTCACGAGGATGTGGCCGGCCGTGGGCGTCTCGAGCAGGTTGATGCAGCGCAGCATGGTCGACTTGCCCGAGCCCGACGGGCCCAGCACGACCACGATCTCGCCGGGCCAGACGTTGAGGTTGACGTCACGCAAAACGACGTTGTCGTCGAAGGCCTTGTTGAGGTGCTCGATGCGCACCATGGGGTGCTCGCCCTCGTAGAAGGCGTGCTTGGAGAGGGGCAGGTCGTGCTCGTAGCCCAGGCGCGCAGCCTCGTCGGCGTCGAGCGCGGGCGGGACGTGAGAGACGTCGATGGGGGTGCTCTTCTTCTTAAACAGCATTGCTCTCGCCTCCACTGATCGCTGCGGTGCCCGCCACGGCGGCAGCCGTGTTGATCGCCTGGTTCTTGGGACGCGGCGAGCCGCCCGACTCGGACGCGGCCAGGCGCCTCTCGACGATCGTCACCAGGCGGATGAGCGGCAGGGTGACGATGAGGTAGAAGACGGCGGCGGCCATGTACGGCGTGATGTTGCCGGCGACGGTGACCGCGTTCTTCGCGAACATCATGAGCTCCATGACGCCCACGCTCGAGAGCAGCGAGGTGTCCTTGTAGTTGGTGATGAAGTCGCTCGTGACGGTGGGCAGGACGCGGCGGATCGTCTGCGGGAGGATGATCCAGAACATGGTGGCGGCGCGGTTCATGCCCAGGCTCGACGCGGCCTCGTACTGCCCCCTGGGAATCGACTCGATGCCGGCACGGAAGATCTCGGCCAGGTAGGCCGAGGCGTTGATGGCGATGACGATGATGCCCAGGATGTTGTTGTTGATGTTGATGCCCATCATCGGCAAGCCGAAGAACATCACGTAGATCTGCAGGAACAGGGGCGTTCCGCGCAGGATGTTGATGTAGACGGCCGCGATGGCGCGCAGCAGCACGTTCTTGGACATCTTCATGAACGCGAACATGAGGCCGATGAGGATCGCGAACGGGTAGGCCGCGACGACGATGCCCAGGCAGATGAGCCAGCCGTTGAACAGCGACACCATCGAGGTGACCAGCAGCTGCGGCTTGAAGAACATGCCGAGGAACTGGTTGGAGTTCCACGCCGCGACCCAAGGCTGGGCGTCGAGCCAGGCGACGATGCGCTGCAGCGGCGTGGAGGAGATGACGTTGATGGCCGGCGAGTCGGGCAGCGCCTGCTCGCCCGCGGCGTTCTCGTAGCTGCCCGAGACCACGTAGGAGCCGCCCTCGGAGGGGAAGGTCATGTTGGTGATCTCGAGGCGCAGCAGCGAGCCCGACGCGATGGGCTCGGCGAAGTCGATCGTGATGGAGTCGCCCGCGGGCGTGGCCGTCGAGTCGATGCTCAGGCGGTTGAGGCCCTCGAGGACGGTGACGCGCGTGGTGGACTCGTCGAAGGAGGCGTCATCGGGCAGGGTGAGCGTCACCGAGGTGACCTCCTCCCCCTCGTCGACCGTGCCCTCCCAGGTCAGGCGCGTCGCGACGCCTCCGACGACGCCGTTGCCGCCCTGCTGGTTGGGTCGGGCCGTCGCCTTGTTCGTGGTGAGGGCGAGTGCGGTCGTGGGCATGGCCACGACCGCGACGAGCACCGCGAGGGCCAGCGGCACGAGCGCCGCGAGCAACCTCCTTGGCATGGTGCGCGTCGCAGGGGCAGGTGCGCTTTCCATGGTTCCTCCCAAGTCTTGTGGGGAAGGGTCGCAGGGTCTGGAGCGAACCCCGGGTTTCCTACGTGCCCATTATGCCTCAAAGCTGATTAGATTCAAATGACAAATGCATATTGCTGACGAAACACACGAGATAAAAGGCTATTTATCTTACTTTCAGATGCATATATTACCTTTAAATCTGCATAATACAAGGTGCTTATCTGTATCGCTGTGCCTGTATGAGTGCATAACAAAAGGCTGACTGCGGATATTAATGCAATAAAGTGCGCAGTGGCCGAGAGACCTCCGACCACCTGCCGCAAACCATGCCGCGTGTCGGGCCGGAAGGGCCCGATACGCTATCCTTCTGCCAAGGTCCCACGCAAGCCCACGCGCACACGGAGGGAAGCGTCCCATGACCATCACCTACGCCATGACGGCGAGCGTCCTCGTCATTTGCCTGCTCCTCATGCTGCTCGACGTCCTGCGCAAGCTCGGGGGCAGCCAGCACCTAAAGGTCTCGGTCGTGCTCATCGGCGCGAGCATCTTCTACGTGGCGATGGACTGCCTCTGGATCGTGGCCTACACCGCCGACGAGTTCAACCGGCCGCTGTTCGTCCTGCTCAACTTCCTGTTCTACCTCATCTACATCACGCTTCCCTACATCTGGTACCTCGCGGCGGAGCACTTCGCCAAGGGCGCGCCCGCAACGGGCCGACTGGGCCTGATCGCGGCTTTGCCCTGGGCCTTCAACCTGTGCCTGGTGCTCATCACCATGGCGGGCCCCGACCTGCTCTGGACCATCGGCGACGCGTCGGCCCGCTACGCGCGCGGACCGTTGTTCGGCATCTTCACCAACCTCGACCTCATCTACTACTTCATCCCGGTCGTCACCATCGCCCGCCTGCTCGTCACCGGAGGCGGGCGGCAGCGCAACCTGCTCAGCGCGCTGGGGTTCTCGCTCATCCCCGCCCTCGGGGTGTTCATCTACACCTACTGGATCTCGGTCGACGCCA
Organism: Olsenella sp.; assembly: GCA_015062715.1. Classification (GTDB taxonomy): domain Bacteria; phylum Actinomycetota; class Coriobacteriia; order Coriobacteriales; family Atopobiaceae; genus SIG37. The sequence continues at coordinate 8,874 of SUUD01000030.1, forward strand.
TCTACCCCTTCCAGCCGTGCTGCTTCTTCGTGGGCGTCATGTTCGCCTACATCATGATCATCTCGCAGGCCTTCCAGGAGTCGGAGGAGCGCAGCATCAGGCTCGCCGAGGAGGCGCGCGCCGCCGAGAAGATGGCCGAGCTCATGGGCTCGGTGGGCTCGCTGCTCACCAACACGCCGGCCATGACCTTCTCGAAGAACCTGGCCGATGGCCGCTACCTGGCCTGCAACCAGTCGTTCGCCGAGTACGCGCACAAGCAGAGCCCCGAGGGCGTCGTGGGCCTCACCGACCACGAGATCTTCGACCCGGTCACGGCCGCCCACTTCGTCGAGGACGACCAGAAGACCGCCGCCATGGACGAGCCCTACGTCTTCTTCGAGGACGTGCCCGACGCCGGGGGCGTGATGCGCAACATCCAGACGACCAAGCTCGTCTTCACCGACACCGCCGGGCGCACCTGCCTTTTGGGCATGTGCGTCGACGTGACCGAGATGACCCACATCAAGCAGGCCGAGGCCGAGGCCCGCGCCAAGCAGCAGGAGCTCGAGCAGCGCCTCGAGCTGCAGGAGCAGCTGATCGAGCGCAGCCAGGCCCTGAGCGAGGCCCTCGAGAACGCCGAGCAGGCCAACAAGGCCAAGACCGCGTTCTTGTCGAACATGAGCCACGAGATCCGCACCCCCATGAACGCGATCATCGGCCTGAACAACATCGCCCTGAACGACCCGGAGACGCCCCCCAAGACCAGGGAGTACCTCGAGAAGATCGGCGCCTCGGCCCAGCACCTGCTGGGGATCATCAACGACATCCTCGACATGAGCCGCATCGAGAGCGGCAAGATGTCCATCAGGCACGAGGAGTTCTCGTTCCCCAAGATGCTCGAGCAGATCAACACGATCGTCGAGGGGCAGTGCCGCGACAAGGGCCTCTCCTACGACTGCCAGATCAAGGGACGGGTGAGCGACTACTACGTCGGCGACGACATGAAGCTGCGCCAGGCCCTCATCAACATCCTGGGCAACGCGGTCAAGTTCACCCCGGCGGGCGGCTCGGTCACGTTCGGCATCGAGGAGGTCGCGCGCTTTGGGGGCAAGGCCACGCTGCGCTTCGTCGTGAGCGACACCGGCATCGGCATGAGCGAGGACTTCCTGCCGCACATCTTCGACTCGTTCAGCCAGGAGGACTCGTCGGCCACGACCGGCTTTGGCAGCACCGGCCTGGGGATGCCCATCACCAAGAGCATCGTCGAGCTCATGAACGGCAACATCGAGGTCACCAGCGAGAAGGGTGTCGGCTCCACCTTCACCGTGACCGTCACGGTCGCCGAGTCGCCCCGCGAGGAGGTCATGGCCCAGGGCGACCTGCCCGCCCACGAGCTGTGCGTCCTGGTCATCGACGACGACCCGGTCGCCTGCGAGCACGCCCGCGTCGTGCTCGGCCAGGTGGGCGTCAGCTGCGAGGTTGCCACGTCGGGCGAGGAGGGCCTCGAGATGGTGCGCCTGCGCCACGCCCGCCGCTCGGCGTTCGACCTGATCCTCGTCGACTGGAAGATGCCCGGCATGGACGGCCTCGAGTGCACGCGCCGCATCCGCGATGTCGTGGGGCACGACTCCGCCATCGTCATCCTCACCTCGTACAACTGGGAGGACATCGAGCAGGACGCCCGCAACGCCGGCGTCGACAGCTTCGTGGCCAAGCCGCTGTTCGCCTCGACCGTCATGGGCGAGTTCCGCGAGGCCTTCCGCAGGAAGAACGAAGCGCTGCTCGCCCGCCGCGCCGACCTCGCCGGGCGGCACGTCCTGCTCGCCGAGGACATGGAGGTCAACGCAGAGATCATGGGCATGGTGCTCGCCATGCGCGACATGGAGGTCGACTACGCCGGCAACGGCCGCATCGCCGTCGACATGTTCCGGGCGAGCGAGCCGGGCCACTACGACGCCATCCTCATGGACCTGCGCATGCCCGAGATGGACGGCCTCGAGGCGACGCGGACGATTCGTGCCCTGGACCGCCCGGACGCCACGACCGTGCCCATCGTCGCGCTCACGGCCAACGCCTTCGACGAGGACGTCCAGCGCAGCCTCCAGGCGGGCCTCAACGCCCACCTGAGCAAGCCGGTCGAGCCCGAAACGCTCTTCGAGACCCTCGAGGGCCTGATCAAGGAGTAGGGGGCGCGACGCGCGGAACGCGAATCGCGTCCCATGCGGTGCGATGAGGGCGCACGGAACGGAAATCGCGTTCCATGCGGCGCCCCCAGGCCTCATCCCTGCCCGAGGCCGGCTCACGGAACGGGAATAGCATTCCATGCAGCGCGATGAGGGCGCGCGGAACGGAAATCGCGTTCCATGTCGCGGAGAAAGGCCCTCAGCTGCCGCACGGAACGGAAATCGCGTTCCATGTCGCGGAGAAAGGCCCTCAGCTGCCGCACGGAACGCAAGTCGCGTCCCATGCGCCGGATTTCCTCCACTGGCCGCCGCACCGAACGCAAATCGCGTTCCATGTCGCGGAGAAAGGCCCTCAGCTGCCGCGCGGAACGGAAATCGCGTTCCATGTCGCGGAGAAAGGCCCTCGGCCGAAGCACGGAACGCAAATCCCGTTCCGTGTGGGTCAAACCCTAGCAATCGGGCTCGTGCTCGATGGAGCGGGCGATGCCCCAGATCACGTCGTCGGCGGTGAGCCTGCCCAGGGCCTGGGTGAGGTCGCGCGCGGCGGGGAAGACCTCGGCGTCGACCGCGGCCCGCGTGCATTCCTCGAGCGAGGTGCGGACCTCGTCGACGGGTGCCACGGGGATGTCGCGCGAGTCGAGGACCTGGTCGAGCTGGTCCTGGTCAAATCCGTTGAGCAGGCTGCCCATGGAGTTGGAGATGGCCACCGCCACGCCCGCCGCCGCCTCGAAGGCGCCGTTGCCGCCCGTCCAGTGCAGGCAGGTGCGCAAGCAGGCGTCGGCGGCGAGGAAGTCCCCGGCGTTCCAGGCCACCTGCGACATGAGCCAGTAGGTCCCGCTGATGACGTCGGGCTGCCAGGCCACGCGCAGGAGGGCGCCGAGCTGGTCGGCGGCGCCGGCGGCGTCGCCCGTGGCCTCGAGGGCGCGCGCGGCCCTGAGGTGCCCGCGCTCGTCGAGCGGGTCGAGCTCGACCGCCCTGCGGGCGTGGGCGAGCGCCCCCTCCATGTCTCCGAGGGCGGCGAGCGCGTCGGAGAGCATGAGCTGGGCGGCATGGTAGGCCCCCGAGGCCAGGCACACGGTGCGGCCGGGGGTCGCGAAGAGGCGGTTGTAGAGGGCGCGCTCGACATAGGAGCGGAAGCAGCGGTACTCGCGCGCGGGGGTGTCCTCGTAGGTCCCCATGGCGTCGACGAGCTCGAGCGCCTTGGAGAGCACGCGTGCCACGCCCTCGGGGTCCTGGGCGCGGAAGCGCTCGACCGCCTCGCGCAGCGCGTCGGTGAGCTCGTCCCCGTCGACGAACTCGTCGCGGATCCCGTAGGGGTCGTCACCCACGAGGGAGCCGTCGATGAGCTTGCCCACGGTGCGCATCGCCGCCGAGCGCACGCTGGGGTCGGGGTCTGCGGCGGCGTTGTCGAGGATGAGGCGCACGTCATGCTCGACCGAGCCCGAGAGGTCGCGGACGATGGCGTGGGCCACGTGCTCGCGCCGCGCCTCCTCGTCGATCTCGAGCTCGCTCACGAGGCGGGCGCACAGGGCCTCGGCGCTCGTCTGGCCCAGCTCGCGCGTGGAGAGGCCCACCTCGTCGTAGCGGGCGCGCGGGCAGAAGCGCTCCTCGTCGAGCGAGAAGCGCTGGCGCACCGGGCGCAGGTAGCCGCGCCAGGGGTCCATGTGCGCGCCGATGACCGAGAGCGTCCAGATGGGGTTGGGTATCTCGGGGTGGCTCTCGCGCAGGACCAGCGGCAGGTC
>SUUD01000217.1 GCA_015062715.1 Olsenella sp.
GAGGATGCCCCCCAGCCCGGACGTCGTGGAGACCCCGCCGCCGTCGAGCAGCCTGCTGGACGCGAGCATGTCCAGGACCGACTCGAGCACGCCGCCCACGAGCTCGGAGAGCGACCTCCTGAGGGAGTTGTCCGCGGTCCCGATCGGGCCGGAGGCAGCCGCCAGCACGGATGCCGGCGGCAGGCCGGGACGCGCCGCCCCGTCGAGGGGCGAGGCGGAGGCGGTCGCCGGGAGGGCGAGGGACAGGGCGAGGAAGGCCGCCATGGCGAGGGCGGGCAGCCACGGCGACGGCGCGCGCCTAGCCACCGAGGATCCCCTGCGCCCAGGAGCCGGACTGGACCAGCCCGACGATGAAGGCCACGCTCATCATCACGATGCTCGCGAGCGCGCCCAGGGTGTCCCCCGTCATGCTCACGCCCGAGAGCGCGAACGACACGAGGGTGGGGTAGGCCGACGTCACGAAGACCGCGATGACGTTGGCGAGGGCGAGGGCGGCGAACCCCCTGATGAACGCGAGGCCGTTCTGCCTCGTCTGCTCCCAGCCGAGCATCGCCATCGGTATGGGGGCCAGCATGGCGTAGGCGTACATCTGGAGGGCGCGGGTCCAGAACACGAACTCGGCCACGACGCGGGCGACGAAGGTCGCCGCGAACGCCGCGATCCCGGCGAGCAGCACCGGGAACACCTCGCCGACCGTGTCAAAGCTCTCGAGGAAGCCCTCCGAGTTGACCGTGTCTGAGAGCTGCGAGAGCGCGGCGGCGGCCTCCGAGGCGCTCACACCCGACCACACGCCCCTGCCGATGTCGTTGGAGACGCTCACGACGCCGCGGCATATGGCCATCGAGCCGTGGACCAGCGAGGCGAAGATCACGTACCACGCGACGAGAGAGAGCACCTCCGGCACGCCGGGGGCGATGCCGTTGGAGCTCGAGCGCTGGACGAGCTGCATCACCTGCGCGAGCATGGCGAGCCCCAGCAGCGACTCCGCGACCGGGCGGACCGCCGTGTAGTTCACGCGCTGCGTCACGGTGATGAGGGCCCCTCCGAAGAACTGGTCGAAGGGCCTGAGGAAGATCGCCGCGTCCGTCACGTCGGTCGTCATGCTCGCCGTCGAGGAGATGGCGGCGGAGGCGCCGTCGGCCAGGGTGACAACGAGCCAGTCGTTCAGGATCTCGAGCGGCCTCTTGAAGAAGTCCCTGCCCAGGTTCGAGAGCCACTCGTTGATGCTCCTGGTGAGCTCCCTCTCGGCGTCCATGTCCCGCTCCGAGGGGGACAGCAGCGCCATTGCCTCTACGGGCAGCAGGAAGAGGGCGGCGAGGGCGGCGAGTACCAGGCAGGCGGCCATGGCGCGCCCCGGCGTCCACCACCGCCTCCACAGCCGCAGCCTCGAGACGATTCCGTCTACCATGAGCTTCCCTCCTCGATCGTGACGCTGCCGTCGTCGTGCGAGATGACGACGGCGACGCGGGAGCGCTGCCTGTTGTCCAGCTCGTAGGTGAGCGTGAGCGTCCGGGCCTCGTAGTCGTCGAGGGCGGTGCGCGTCCAGGTCGCGGCGGTCGCCGATGGGTGGTGGACCGCGCACCACTCGCCCATCGAGCCCTCGAGCTCGTCCCGGTCGACGCCGGCCTGGGCGAGCCACTCCGAGTCGGGCGCGTCGAGGACGACCGAGCCCGAGCCCTCGACCCTGAGGTAGGGGCTCTCGGACGCGAAGGCGTCGCCCGCCACCTGGATCGTCGGGTCGCCCTCGTCGGGCGTCCTCGTGACCATGGTCACGAGGCTCGTGGAGTCGGCCGTCTCGAGCGCGAAGGTGCGCGTGACCACCTGCGCGCCGTCCTGGGCGGTCTCCTGCCTGACGAGCGGCTCCGCAGGCAGCACGTAGGCCACGAGCTCGTCGCGGCCGTCCTTGGACTGGACCATGACCTCGGGCGTGAAGGAGAGCACGTTGGCGTCGTCGACGGTCGCCCAGGCGCTCGCGCAGAGCAGGTCGACTATCTCCGCCGTGTCGTCCGAGTACCTGGAGCGAAGCGACGAGAACCCGGCGGGCTCCGCCGCGACGGCCTCCTGGATCGGGTCGCTCTCCTGCTCGTGGCCCTCCTCGGGGACGTTACCCATGGCCGAGGCGACCTCGGGGACGCGCGAGGTGCCGAGCAGCGCCCCGACGCCGCCCATGAGGGCGACGACGAGGGCTACCGCCAGCGCGCACGCGAGCATCAGGTGCTCGGAGAGGAGCTTGACGAGCCTCCCCATCACATGGCCACTATCTCTGAGAAGTCGAACAGGCCCGTCACCTCGTCCCAGGCGACGCCCGCCTTGTGGGTGAGCGAGCCGTCCGTCGCGAGGTCGATCTCGAAGTACCAGACGGTGCCCTCCTTGGTGACGGTGGCGGCGTCGAGGTACTCGTTCTCGCCCTCCTGGCGGCGCTGGGACCTGTCAGGCCACGCGGAGGCCAGGTAGGTCTCCCACTGGCCCGGGAGCGCCTCGGCGCATGCCGCGGGGATGTAGGCGGCGCAGGCCTGGGTGTTGCGGACCATGGGGAAGGAGGAGACGTCGACGGCCGCGGGCGCCTGCTGCGTCGTCTGGGCGCCGGCGTTCGACGTTGGGGTCGACGTGGTCGTCTCGGTGCGCTGCGGGGCGGAGTCGTTCACGCCCTGGACCGTGTCGACGAGCGTCGACACCCGCCACGCCTCGTTCTCCCATACCGCGTCGAGGTACGTGGACGTCCCCTTCACCCTGAGGTAGGCGACGACTCCCGAGGAGCCGGGATGCACCTGCACGTCCCGGTCGACCCGCACCACCTCGAGGGTCGTGTACTCCGGGTCGAAGCCGTGAGACTCCATCCACTCCGCGCACGCCCTCCAGAGCTCGTACGGGTCGGCCCCGGTGCCGTCGAGCTTGTCGAGGCCCTCGATGCCGTCGACCTCGGGCGCCGCCTCCGAGGGCACGGGCTCCGGCTCGGGCCCGACCTCTGGCTCGGGCGCGGGCTCCTCCGGCACCTCCGCCCTCCCGGCGTCCGGGCGAGGGGAAGCCGAGAGCTCCTCCTCGGCGGGCGCCCCCTGCGCCCCGGAGGCCCTGCCGAGCGCCCAGGCACCCCCACCGAGCGCCAGGGCGAGCGCGACCGCCCCGGCAGAGACCCAAACCTTCTTCATGTCCCTTCTCATGCCCTTCTCCAATCCTGTTCAGACGATGGGTCCGTTGTTCTGCACCGCCACGACGCGCAGGCCGTGGATGCCGAGCGCGTAGTAGGGGTCGTCTCCGATTGAATCGAGACCCTCGAACTCGAGGATGCCCGCCCCCTGCTGGTGGCCCCACATGTTCGCGGGGTTGTCATCCCAGGGCGCGTACGTCTGGCTCTTCTCGGTCCCTATGACGCACTCGATGGAGCTGCCGTCGAGTGCA
>SUUD01000218.1 GCA_015062715.1 Olsenella sp.
TCTGGTTGGTGCGCATGACCTCGGCCAGCGCGGGTGACGCCACGCACGCGGGCGCGGCCCCCACGGGCTCCACCTCGAAGTCAAGGCCGGCGTCGCTGGCCAGGAAGGCCGCCACCACGTCCTCGTCCTCCTCGCGCATGACCGAGCAGGTCGAGTAGACGAGCGCGCCGCCTAGCGCCACGCGCGCCGAGGCCGCGGCCAGGATCTGGCGCTGGAGCCGGGCGAGGTCCGAGACGTCCGCCTCCGTGAGGCGCGCGGGCGCCTCGGGATGGCGGCGCATGGTGCCCGTGCCCGAGCAGGGCGCGTCGACCAGGACGACGCCAAAGGCGCGGCCGAGGTCGGCAGGCAGGTCGTCCCCGTCGAGCTCGCGGGCGTCAAGCTGCAGGCAGGAGACCTTGTCCGAGAGTCGCGCGCGACCCATGCGCCGCTCCGAGAGGGCCACCTTGTAGGCGACGGAGTCGACGCCCGTCACGTGCGCGGGATGGACGACGCCCGCGGCGGCCGCAAGCAGCACCGACTTGGTGCCCCTCCCCTGCCCCACCTCGAGCGCCTCGCAGGACTCGGAAGGGGCGGCGACGCGGCACACCAGCTGGGCCGACTGATCGGCCACGACCAGGTCGACGTGGTGCACCAGCTTGGTCGCGTGGAGGGCGGCCGGCCGGCCCAGGGCGAAGGAGCCGGGAAGGCCGGGAAGGGCGCGCGGGTCCATGTCGCCCTCGCGCAGCAGCGCCTCGAGCGAGGCGGCGTCCCGGAGCGCCCCGTTCGCGGCCACGCACACCGGCGCGGGCTCGAGCTGCGCCAGGCAGAGGTCGCGCGCGAAGGCCGCGCCGCGGTCTGCCACGAGGCGCGCCACCAGCCAGGCGGGCAGCCCCGAGACGAGTGCCAGGTCGGCCTCGTCGAAGGTGCCGTCGGCAGCCCGCCCGCGCGCCGCCTCGACCCGAGGCCGGACCTCGGAGGCGATGCGACGCAGCACGGCGTTTGCAAGGCCGGCCGCCCGCGGCGACACCAGCCGCACCAGCTCGACGCCCTGGCTCGCGGCCACGGCGGCGGGGGTGTCCAGGTAGCAGACCTCGAAGGCGGCGAGCTGCAGCGCGTCGCGGACGCGGGGCTCGACGGACGACGGGCGGCGCAGCCGCTCGTCGATGAGGGAATCGAGCAGCGCCGACGTTGCGGTCGTGCCCATGAGCAGGCGCGTCACGAGGGCGCGGTCGACGGCCGAGAGCGACCCGACCTGCTTGCTCATGCGCTCGATGTCGCGCACGCGGCCGTTCCGCCGCCGGCGCTCCGAGAGGGTCAGCAGCGCCGCGACACGTGCCGGGGAGGCGCCGCTCACGCGCGGGTCCAGGAAATGCCCTCGCCGCGCAGGCCGGCGGCCCAGGCCGAGGCATCCATGTCGCGCTTGCCGTCGGGCTTGACGCGCAGGAGCTCGAGCGCCCCGTCTGAGCAGCCCAGGTAGATGTGGCCCTTGCGCACGAGCACCACGCCCGAGGCGGGGCCGGCGCCACCCGTCGCCTTGGCGGCGAGGGCGCGCACGCCCTTGCCGGCGACGACGAGCCGCGCGGGCGCGGCGTCGGTCGAGGCCTGGACGCGCAGGGCGTTGGCACGCGCCGTGTCGGACGGGTCGAGCAGCATCTCGGCCTTGGTGACCTTGGGCGCGAAGGTGACGAGCGACTCGTCCTGCTCCTGCCACACGGCCGTGCCGGCAGCCATCTCGTCGAGGGCGGCCACGAGCTCGGTCGCGCCGATCTGGGCCAGCTCGGCCATGACCTGGGCGCAGGGCTTGTCGGCCACCTCGGTCGAGGCCTGGCGGCAGTACGCGCCGGCGTCGAGCTCGTGGACGACGCGCATGATCGAGACGCCCACGCGCTCGTGGCCCTCGAGGACCGCGCGCTGGATGGGCGCGGCGCCACGAAGGCGCGGCAGCAGCGAGGCGTGCACGTTCACGCAGCCCAGGGGCGCCACGTCGAGGACGCTGTCGGGCAGGATGCAGCCATAGGCAGCGACGCACACCACGTCGGGGGCGGCGGCGCGCACGGCGTCGAGCGCCTCGGGGGTGATGCGGTTGGTCTCGAGGACGGGCAGGCCCAGCTCGAGGGCGCGCTCCTTGACGGGCGACGGCTCGAGCGCCTTGCCGCGGCCGCGCACGGCGTCTGGGCGGGTGAGCACGAGGGTGACCTCGTGGGCGGCGGCCAGCTCGGTAAGCGACGGCACCGCGAACTCGGGGGTGCCCATGAAGACGACGCGCATGCGTTCCTCCTTACTCGGGGCTTCCGTGTCGGGCCTTGGGCCCCGACGCGCTGCCTAGTCCAAGCTCGTCTCGCCGGGGCGTGCGCCGGCGACGATGGCGCGCTCGACCTCGCGGAGCTTGCCCATGCGCTTGAGCAGCGGCAGGTGGTCGACCATCGTGACGCCGTGCAGGTGGTCGATCTCATGCTGCAGGCAGACGGCGAGCAGGTTGTCGGAGGCCTCGTAGCGCATGGTGTCGCCGTCGAGGTTCTCGGCGTGGACCACCACGCCCACCGGGCGCTCCACCTCCACCGTGATGCCCGGGAACGAGAGGCACCCCTCCTCGAAGGTGCGCGTCTCCTCGGAGGACTCCACGATGCGCGGGTTGATGAGGACGTAGGGGTTCTTGTCGCCCGCGCCCCAGTCGACGTCGATGACGACCAGCTGCACCAGCTCGCCCACCTGGGGCGCGGCCAGGCCGCAGCCGTCGGCGGCGTACATGTCCTCGAGCATGCGCTCGGCGAGGGCACGCACCTCGGGGGTTATCTCGGTGATCGGCGCGCACTCCTCCTTGAGGCGTGGGTCGGGCGACAGGACGATGTCCGCGGTTCCAGCCATGTTGCTCCTTCGGCTCTGTGGTGTGTCCCGGCTATGGTACCCGTTCGCCCGGCACCGAGACACCCGTGCTGCGAACCTACATCAAGTCGTGGGCGTCGACGTCGAGCGCCATGCTCACGCCGGGCCTGCGCGGCAGGCGCTGCGAGCAGCCGAGCAGCACGGCGCCAAGGTCTGCGTCGACGGGCGCCTTGACCAGCACGTGCCGGCGCTCGCGGTCCTTCACGCGGGCCTTCACGCACTCGGCCGGCCCCAGCACGCGCCAGCCGTCGTGGGCCGCGGCGTGCTCGCGCAGCATGGCGGCCATCTGCTCGGCCTGGTCGCGCACGGCACGCCCGTCCTTGCCCCACACGACCACGTTGGCCACGCGCGTGAAGGGCGGGTAGCCCGCCTCGCGGCGGTCGGCGAGCTCGGCCTCGAGAAAGACCTCGCGGCGATGCCCGCGCACGGCGGCGATGGCCGGGTGCGTGGCCCAGTACGTCTGGATGATGACGCGCCCGGGGCGCCCTCCCCTGCCGGCGCGGCCCGAGACCTGCTCGAGAAGGCCGTAG
>SUUD01000031.1 GCA_015062715.1 Olsenella sp.
CGCCCAGCTCATGGGCATCTCGTGGGGTGCGCTCGCAGGCGCCTTCCTGGGGCCGTTCCTCTGGGGCCTCTACAGCGCGCGGATCTCGAAGGCTGCCGTCTGGGCGAGCTTCGTCTGTGGTGTGGGCCTCACCACCGCCAACATGTTCATCGGCTTCATCGCGAGCCCGGTCAACTGCGGCGCCATCGCCATGCTGCTGTCCCTGGCCATCGTGCCGCTCGTCTCGCTTTTCACGCCCGCCGTGCCCTTCGAGCTCGACAAGCCCCTCGAGCCCCGCGAGCTGTAGGAGCCGCCGATTAACCCAAAACTACCGTGCAACGGGCAACTCTCTGCACCAAGGCAAACGTTTGCGCAGGAAGTGAGCACGTCTTTGCCGCAGGTTCCACCCTTGCACGGAAGTATCTCGCCACCAAAGGAGCGTCCCATGCTTGACAAGGACATGACCCTCGAGGAGGTCCGCGAGTTCTTTGGCCACGACCTCTTCGCCACCCAGGCCTGTGGCTGCGAGGTCCTCGAGGCCGCGCCCGGCCACGCCGTCTGCGCCTTCACGATCGGCCCCCAGCACAGGAACGCCCAGGGCAACGTCATGGGCGGGGCGATCTTCACGCTGGCCGACTTTGCCCTGGCTGTCGCCTGCAACGTGGGCGAGAACCCCACGGTATCGGTGAGCAGCACCATCGAGTACTTCAGCATGGCCAAGGGCGAGCGCCTCATCGCCAACGCCTCCGCCAACAAGTCCGGCCGCAGCCTGGGCTTCTACACCATCGACATCGCCGACGACCTGGGCACGAGCGTCGCCCGCATGACCTCCACCTGCTTCAGGAGGGCGTAGTCGACCCGTCAACCGCGCGAGGAGAAGGGCGGGCACCCCATGGGATGCCCGCCCTTGTCGACACTGGCATTAGGAACGGAGGCCTGGCCTAGTACCAGGTCTTCCCGTCCTCCGAGACCCAGTGGCTCGAGACCCCGGCCGGGCCGACCTTGCCCTCGGTCGAGCTCTCCTTGTCGCTGTAGAAGACCTGGACCGACGTGCCATTGACGATGGCGTTGAACTTCCACCCGCCACCAGCCGGCGCGGGCTGGGCGAAGATCTGGGTGCCGTTGTAGGTGACGAAGGTCGCGTACCACTCGCCGTTGGCCTGGTGCCACTCGGCGTAGATGCTGCCGAAGATGGTGACGTCCTCGCCCTCGTAGTGGCCGCCGCTCGTGCCCTGCCCAGACTGCTGGCCGGACGAGCTGGCCTCCTTCTTGCCGATGAGGTGCGCGCCGTCCTTGTCGACGTAGTACTCGTACCTCGTGCCGCTCTTGTCGACGGCCACGCAGTACCAGCACTCGCCGTACTGCCTGGTGGTCACCTTGTCGACGGAGATGCAGCTGCCGCCGCTGGCCTTCTCGACCATGGCGTCGGCCTCCATGTCGGTGGGAAGGCTGGACTTGGTGGAGGACTGCTGCGCGGCCTGCTCTTCCTGCTTCTTCTCCTCGGCCTGTTGCTGCTCGGCCTGCTCCTCCCTCTTCTCCTCGGCCTTCTGGTCGGCGTTGGCCTCGCTGACGCCCTTGACGATCGTCTCGAGCTCGTCGCCGTCCATCGACATCTCCTCGCCGCCCAGGCCCTGGAAGGTGATGCCGTACGTGGTGATGCCGTCGGTCCAGGTGGCCACGGTCACGGCGCCACGGGCCGGGCCGTAGCAGGTGACCTCAACGCCGGAGCAGTTCATCATCCACTTCGCACCAAACTCGTCGAGCGCGCGGTCGGAGATGGGCGTGTCATAGTAGCCCTCCGCCTTGCGCAGGTAGACCGCCGAGGCGCCCGTTTCGTACCACGCCTGGGCGACGCCGCCGGCATACGAGAAGGTGGGGCTGGCAAACTCGAGGTCGCCGATGACGAACTTGTCCAGCACGCCAAAGCGCTCGAACCCGGCACCCGTGGCGGCCTCCTCGGCCGACGTCGCCTGGATCCAGTCGATTGTGACGCCCTGGTCGGCAGGCTCCTCGGTCTCCTGCTCGACAGCCTCCTCGGTCGCGGCCTCCTCGGTGGCGGCCTCCTGCTCCGGCTCCTGGGCCGGCTGCGCGCCACCGCATGCCGAGAGCGCGAGCACGAGCGCAGTGGCAAGGACTACTTGCTTCCTCATGGTTCTCTCCCTCCTGAGCCCGCACGTCTTCCACACATACCCAAAGGCTCGCTATTGGTACGCGCGAGGCGCTATTGCCATCCCACGCATTTCAATTTGATTTGGCAGGTCGCCCGAGGGGCAGGGCCTGCCGTCACAGACCGATGGCCGCGCACACGACAGGCACCGTCACCACGCTCATCACCGTGGTGAGCGCGACGATGCCCGTCGTCTCCTGCGCCGCCGAGGGCTGGTGGATGAGGGCGAGCGCGCTCACCAAGACGCCCGTGGGCATGGCGAGCACAGCCATGCAGCAGGCAAGCAGGTCGCGGTCGGCCACGAACGGCCCGAAGGCGAACAGCACCGCGACGGGGATGACCAGCATCTTGAGGAGGCAGAACGCGAGCAGCCTCCGGTTGACCAGCACCGCGGAGGGAGGGACGTCGGCCAGCTGGGCGCCCACGACCATCATGGCAAGCGGCACCGTAATGCCCCCCAAGGCCTCCAGTGGCTCGAGCAGCACCCCGGGCATAGAGAAGCCGGCAAAGTACAGGATTCCGCCCACGACCGTGGTGATCACGCCGGGGTTGAGAAGGCCACGCAGCGCCGGACCCCCGTCCGCAGGCGCCCTCCCCTCCAGGCTCGCGCCACGACGCAGCAGCCAGATGGCATAGGTGTAGAGCATGAGGTTGCTGGGCAGGAGGTAGAGCAGGACATACACCCTGGCGCGCTCACCATAGGCGGCCCCCAGGAGCGCCATGCCCATGTAGCCTATGTTGGAGAGCCAAAGGCACAGGTTGGCGGCGGGGCGCAGGTGCGGCGGATAGCGAAGCAGCACGGGAAGGCCCCAGCCAATGGCGACGACCACGGCCACGACGACAGCAAAGGTGACAAAGGCCGTCCCTGCCTCGGCAAGCCCCAGGCGCTCGGTCGCGCCGGTGAAGCTCGCGACGATCATGCAGGGAAAGGTCACGTTGGCCACGAGCGCGCTCGCCTTGGGAAGGACCTCGGGCGCAAGGACGTTTGCCCTGCGCGCCGCGAGGCCGATTGCCATCATGAGGAGAAACCCCAGCATCTGTTGGAAGATGACCACGGGCCCTACGCTCCCTCTCCCGCGGACCCCTCGCGCTCGGCCACCGCGGCCTCGAGCGCCTCGACCACGATGCGCAGGGCCTTGATGCGGGCGTAGCGCTTGTCGTTGCTCTCGAGCACGTGCCACGGCGCGAAGGTGGTGTTGGTCTTCCTGAGCATCTCGTCGATGGCCTCCTCGTAGAGATCCCACTTCTCGCGGTTGCGCCAGTCCTCGTCGGTGATCTTCCACTGCTTCTCGGGAGTGTTCTGGCGGTCGGTGAAGCGCTCGAGCTGCGTCTGCTTGTCGATCTGCACCCAGAACTTGATGACGACCGCACCGCAGTCGGTGAGCTCCCTCTCGAACTCGTTCATCTCGTTGTAGGCGCGCTGCCAGTCGTTGGTCGAGCACAGGCCCTCGAGACGCTCGACCATGACGCGCCCGTACCACGTGCGGTCGAAGATGGCGATGTGCCCGCTCTTGGGCAGGCGGCGCCAGAAGCGCCACAGGTAGTGGCGGGCGAGCTCGTGCGGCTCCGGCTTCGCTATGGGGTGGACCCTGTAGCCGCGCGGGTCGAGTGCCGCGGTGATGCGCTTGATGTTGCCGCCCTTGCCGGCGGCGTCCCAGCCTTCGTAGGCGATGATGACGGGAATGCGCCTGAGGTAGACCTGGTTATGCAGCTCGGAGAGCCGTGCCTGCAGGGCCTTGAGCTGCGCCTTGTACTCGTCGTCATCGAGCTCCTTGTCGAGGGGGATCTCCGCCAGCGGCACCGTGCGCCGCAGCGGGAAGACGTTCTGGCGGATGGGCGCGGCGATGCCGCGGTTCTGGATCGCCGTCTCGATGCCGGAGTTGAGGAACTCGAGCACCTGCAGCGTGGCCCAGGCACGGTCCTTCGAGTCGATGATGTACCACGGCGCGCTCGAGCGGTTGGTGTCGCGCAGGTAGCGGTCGTAGACCCGCAGGCACTCGTCGTAGTGGTCGTTCTCCCACCAGTCGTCGTCGTTGACGCGCCAGCTGGTGTATGAGTCGGCCGCAAGGGCGTCCAGGCGCGAGCGCTGCTCCTTCTGGGTGATGTGGAAGAAGAACTTCATGACCAGGTAGCCGTTGTCGATGAGCTGGCGCTCGGCCACGTTGATGGAGTCGATGCGGCGGTCGTAGGCGTCGCGGTCGAGCTCGCCCAAGAGCACGCCGGTGGTGACCTCCTCCTTCCACCAGGTGTCGAAGAACTTGAACTGCCCCTGCTCGGGGACCTCGACCAGGTAGCGCCACAGGAAGGGACGACGCAGCTCGGCCTCGGTGGGCCGGGCGCCCATGGTGGCGACCTCGAAGAAGCGCGGGTCCATGTCCTTGATCACCCGCGAGAGGACGCCTCCCTTGCCGGCGGCGCCCCAGCCCTCGAAGATGACCATGACCGGGACCTTGGCCTCCTTGATGGCGATCTGGTTGGAGGCGAGCTTGGCCTGCTCGGCCTCGGTGCGGGCCTTGATCTCGTCCTTGGTGGGCTTTGGGGGCCTGGCGAAGCTCTTGAGCATGGGAGCCTCCCTCGCTGACGTGACGGGCTGAGACGATTCTACCCCCGCACTCGAGTATGCCGCTCGCGTAGGAACTGGAAACGTTCCCAAAATGGCAAGGTTTATCGCAATAAAGCAACTCCCAAAGGGGTAAGGTCAAGAGAAGGCTTGGACGAAGGGGGTAGCACATGGATGCACTGGCGGCCATCAGCAAGCGAATCTCGTGCCGTGCGTACGGAAGGCTCGAGGTCGAGGGCAGCAAGCTCGACCAGATCGAGGTGGCCGTGAAGGAGGCCAACGCGCTTGGCGAGGGCATCCGCATGGTGCTGGTCCGCCCCGAGAACGGTGGCGGCGACCTGCGCCTCACCCCCGCCATGTTCCACGGCCAGCCCACCTCCTACGTCGCCCTCATCGGCGACGAGACCACCGGCTCGCGCGTCAACCTCGGCTACTACGGCGAGGGCATCGCCCTGCTCGCCACCACCCTGGGGCTCTCGACCTGCTGGGTCTGCGGCACCTACGACAAGAAGACCGTGGCCGAGCCCCTGGGCGAGGGCGAGGTCCTCTACGGCGTCCTGCTCATTGGCTATCCCCCGCAGCACACCCCCATCAAGCAGCGCGGCATCCGTCGCGCGCTCCGCGCGCGCGACAAGAAGCCCGAGGCCATCTACGCCGGCTACGAGAAGGCGCCCGGCTGGCTCAAGGCCGGCATCGACGCCGTGATCATGGCCCCGTCGTCCGTCAATGGGCAACCTGTCGTCTTCGAGGACGCGCCCGAAGGCGACATCGCCACCATCATCCCCAAGGTCAAGAGCGGCCTCGAGTGGATCGACCTCGGCATCGCGGGCCTGCACCTCGAGCTTGCGGCTGCCGCGCATGGCAAGAAGGGCACCTGGCTCGAGGGCGGCTTCTTCCACGTGGAGGAGTAGGTCCCGGCCATGCACTACGGCGGCATAACCTTCCGCCCGCCCTATGAGGCGTATTCACTGCTGCTGCAGGTCACGCGCGGCTGTAGCCACAACGCCCGCACCTTCTGCAGCCTGGCCGACTTTGGCGTCTTCTTCCAGCCGGCAGACCTCTCCACCTACCACGCCGTGCACATCCCCGGGCACAACGTGTGGGGCGTCGTCATGCGGGACGACCACCCGCTGGCCGAGAAGGCGTCCGTAACCGCCAGCAACGTCGTAACCTACCCCGCCATCGTCTCGCCCCAGTCGTCCAACGAGGACTACTCGGTCAACGAGTTCACCATGTGGTTTGGCGAGCATCTCTCCAAGCTCCAGGCGAGCATGACGACCGACCTCACCCGCAACGCCCTGCCCTTCGTCAAGCGCCGCTTTGGCCTGCTCTATACGGTGGAGGGGCTTGCCGAGTGCTCGCCGAGAACCGGCCTCGCCTTCAGGCCGCTCTCCCCCAGCCTCACCTCACCGTCCGACCTCGCCTGGAAGCGCCACCGCAAGCTTTCCCCTGCCGCCGCGGCGTTCCTCTCGGTGGCCGAGGAGCTATGGGGGCGCAGGGTGTAACTAACCCCCGCCCGCGCGGCACCAATCGCAAGTCGGAGCCTCGCTATTCGCCAAGAAGCCCCAGCTCCCCCAGCAGCTCGTCAAGCGGCGCCAGAACGTGCTCGCGCACCATCTGCGCCACACCAGGCCGGTCGATCCAGGGGTTGGGGTCGCGGACGATCATGCAGGCGTACTTGGCGTAGCCAAAGGCCTCCATCAGACGGTGCCAGCGAGCGAGTTGGCCTTCGTCGTCCGTGCCCAGATAGGCACGGAGCATGGGGTCGAGCATGGCCAGGGCCTTGTCGGCCGAGACGCCCACGTACTTGGCGCAGCACCCAGGGTCGAGGCTGGGGATGAGGTCATAGGCCTGCCAGGTGCCCGACCAGTCCAGCAGCGGGTGCCCACAGCCGGCACCCTCAAGGTCGATGAGGGCGAGCTCACCACTTGCACTACGCATAACGTTGCCTGCATGAAAGTCACCATGAACAAAAGATGTCACCTGCGGCAATGCCTCATAAAGCGCAGCCAGTTGCCCAGCCTCCTCTTGCGAGAGAACATCGATGCCAGGCTCGGCCAGCTTGCGCGCGTAGCCGGCAAAGACCGTCCGCTGATCCTCGAAGGCAGCCGGGTCCACGCGCACCTCGTGCAGCCGCGCGAGAAGCTCTCCCAGCATGCGCGCGCAATCCTCAACGGGCAGCTCGTCCGCCTCGACCTGCTGGGCCAGGGTCGCGCCTGCCATGCGCTCGAACACGATTCCCAGCCCAAAGCCCTCACCAGACACCTCGACCAGCTCGCGTGGCTCGGCGGAGGGCACGCCCGCCTCCCAGGCAGCGCGGGCCCGTGCCCACTCCCCCATCACGTTCTTCTCGGGCATGTCGGCACGGAAAGCCTTGAGGGCAACGTCGGCGTCCAGCGCGAACACCGTGCAGGTGCCCCCATACCCCAGCTGCTCAAGGCTCTCTATCGAAATGTCCCTCATCTGGCACCTCCCCATTTCCGCTCACCATTATGCATATCTCCCAAAAAAGGGCGAGCATGCCAAGGTCGGTCTCGGCATGGCCACGTTCTGCATCGGCGACCCGGGTTGTGCCGCCCGCATCCCGTCCTAGGCCCGACCGCCAGCCACGCGAATGGTACCCCTGTCCGGGGCCACGCTCAGAAGCGAGATGATGAGCAGCGAGACCTCCTCGGGCGTCTCCGCAAAGCCGCCTTCCGCCCAGACCTCAACCATTCCCAGCATCATGTTGGACATCGCGCGGATGCGATATTCCATCTCGCGTTCCGAGAAGACCACCGGCTCACCATCCAGGGTGAGGTATTCGCAGTCAAAGCCACGGCAGCTGGCGTCGATGACCTCGAGCAGGCGCTCCTTGAACTCGAGCCTCACGTCGCTCGCCAGGAGCGCGCGCATCACGTCGCCTTTCCGGTAGTGTCGGGCGACAGCATGGTGAGCGTGGGAGAGACGGCGGGATCAAGGGACCAGGGCATTGCCTCGGGATGGCCCCACTTGTCCTCGGTGACGTCGAGGACGCGGTTGGAGTCGAGCACGAGGTTGTTGACGGACTCGAGGTAACCCTCATAGGCAGACGACATGATGACCCCCAAGGACTTGACCGGCTGCCAGCCGGATGTGCTTTCGCGTTTTTGGGGCTCATGAGCTTGTCTTTATTGTGCGGTGCCAGGGTGGCTCGTTCAACTGAACAAACCCGCCATTTGTTCAGGATTGGGCCATGGGGAGATTGCCCCAGCCCCAGGCACGCGTCATGTCTCAAGCAGCATAACCTGGTCGCGCGCGGCATCGACCATTGTCAGGTCAAAGGCATCAGCCAGCACGAGCTCCATGACAAGGCTAAGGTTGGCCCCGGTCACGAACGGAACCCCCCGCTCACGCGCGATGGGAAACGCCGCCTGGGTGGTGCTCCCCGCAAGGACGTCCGTAACGATGACGGTCGGGCCGTCGCATGCCTCGAGAGCCTCGGTCACGCGCTCCGCCACACCTCGCTCACCCGTCTCCCCCACACAAATTGGAATGACCGCCGCCGAGGTCCCCAGCAGCACCTCGGCCGCGTTTGCAAATCCCTCGGCAAGTCTTCCATGCGTGACGATGACGACGTTCATCGAAGCCCCCTATATGACGTCCAAGGCGCCAAGCACGGCACCAGCAACAAGGATTCCTGCCATGAGCAGCGTCGGGTTGACGCTCGCCTTGCGTGTGAGCCACACACACGCCCATACCAAGGCACAGCTTACCCATGGCATCAGCAGCGCCGGAATCATCTTCGACCACATGCCCGGCAAGCCAACAAAGCATGCCGTAAGCGCACCGGCGCATGCCATGCACGTTGCTGGCCCAACCTCTGCCGCCAACTGAGAGATGCCAGAGTCCGCGATGACCTCCATGACCCTGGTGCCCAGCTCCGCCCCGTGGCGAATCCCCAGCCAGTGGGCAAGGTAGTTGGGAACGTTGAACAAAAGCGCATAGACGAGCAGACCCCAGGGGTTACCAGCGGCGCAGATTGCGGAGCCAATGCAGGCAGCCACCACGCGGAAGCCTCCCGAATGAAAGAGGTTGTCTCCCAGAATGCCCGTCGGCCCCATGAGCATCCGCTTCACTGCCGCGACCATCTCCCCCATCTGGTTGCCCGACCGCGCGTTGGCCGCCTCGAGGTTGGCCGTCACGCCCAGCACCAGTGGCTCGATCTGCGGGGTGGTGTTCATGAACTCCAGGTGACGCCGGCATGCTTGGGCAAGGGCATCGGGGTCATCCCCATAGAGCCGCTCGAGCACGGGCGCCAACGTGAAGACGTAGAGCAGGTTGTGCTCGCGCTCGGTGTTGTACGAGATCTCGAGCGGCATCGAGCGCCAGAACATGCGGCACATCTCGGCGGGCCTGACCGAGAAGGAGTCGGTCTCAGGCGCCGCCAAAGCGGCTGGGCCACCATCCGGCCTCTTTCGCCCCTGCCACTGCCACACAAGCGCAACCGCGAGACCAAATGCCGCGACAAACCAGACGGAGAAACCCAGATAAGCCGCCATGACGAGCCCGGCAAAGAACAGCTGGACAAAGCGCGGGTCCCACACCAGGTTGACGAGCATGGCCACCGCAACGGCAAGCAACAGCCCCACGGCCGCATCCATGCCGGCAATCGTCCCGCCAGGAAGCATGCCGACAATTGCCCCGACGGGAATGGCCAGCACGAACGCCAACACCAACGCCACAGCCGACATGAGTCCGCACTTGACCATCCCCACCCGCAGGTGGAAGCGGCAGAGCGAGCGCAGGTCGCCCGCGTCCGCCCAAGCGGGACAGCGCTCATTCATCTCACGCGAGACTCGGTCGTTGTAGCGCGCAGAAAGCCAGCCTCCCAGATACGCCAGGGGCAACGCCAAGGTAATGGCCAGCCCCGACGCCGCGCCAGCACGCAGGGCGAGGAATCCGCCCAGTACTGCTCCAAAGCGCGGCTCGCTGTCGATGACGCCGGCAAACGAGAGGAAGCCCATCCAGGCAAGCTCCATGAGGCCACCCATGACCAAGCCGGCCTGGAAGTTTCCCAGGAGCAGCCCGACCAGCGAGCAGCACACGATGGGTCGATCTAGGTATGAGCCCCCGGCAAGGTTGTCTGCCGCCCACATGAGGGCATAGACAACAGCGACCCCCAAGGCCTGCAGTGGTAGCGAGGGCACCTCTCTCACCACCTAGAGCAGCTCTGCCATGGGTACGCGGCGGTCGTCCGGGGCCACATAGGCTTGGGCGTCCACACCGGCAGCCAGGATCTCGCGCATGTTCTCGAAGTCCTCGGGTGCAAAGCCCAGAGACGGCGTGAGCATGACCTTGCCCTCCCCGCCCGGAGTGAGGGCAACGTTGAGTTCGGAAAGCCCCGGCACCACGCGCACAAGGCTTAGGGCGTCTGCCGTACTCTCGACAAGCAACTCGACGTGCCGCGATTCATCCTGATCGCCGGCAAGCCATTTCGCGGCGTCGTCGACCGTCATGATGAACAGCTCGCTGGTGGGAGGGGCGCTCATCCGGATGAGGCTCGTGCGCAGGGCATCCCCCACCACGGCGTCGTTGGCAACCACAATGGTGTCGATGCCCAACTTGGTTGGCCACACCTTCGAGGTCATGAAGTGCAGAAGCCTGAAGTCGATGCGAAAGAGCGAGACCATGGCGCCTCCCTACAGGCGGTCGCGGACCTGGGAAGCAGCCGCCTCGTCCAGAATCACCGTCACGTCGGGATGGAGCTGAAAGATGGAGACCGGAAAGTCCGTGGTGATGGGCTCAAAGAACGCGCGGCGTACCGTCTCGGCCTTCTCCTCGCCCGACAGGATGAAGATGATGTGCCGCGCTTCCATGATGGTGGCCGGCCCCATGGTGATGTAGAACTCGGGCAGCAGACTCATGTCGTCGGTATGGAAGTCCTCGCGCAGGATGGTCTCAACCACATGCGTCACCGTGTCGGCAGGGCTCTCGAGGATGGGCACGGCGTGCGTCCTCTCGTCCCAGGACGAGAAGGTGCCGGGCTGGTTGCCTGTGAAGTGCCCGTTGGTCCCCACGCCCATGATGACCGTGTCGAGGCCGCCCTCCGCAGCCAGACGCTCGTCGGTGGTCTTCCAGTTGTCGTAGGTGAGCATGTGGACGTGGTCGTCGGGCACGTGCGCGGCATCGAGATACTTGGCATCGAGCGACACCCGACAGATGGGGACGTCAGCCCCGCCCTCGGGGTCGTGGATCCAGAACTCGTCGAAGACGTAGTAGTGCACGTTGTCGAACCAGGGCTTGTCGCGGACCTGCTCAGCAAGAAGCTTGTAGCCTTCGATGGGTGTACGGCCGGTAGTGATAGCGATGTTGACACGCGGAGCTGGGTTGTACATACGCATGAGCATCTGGTGCATCATCACCTGGCTCAGTTCGGCGTAGTCCTTGGTCACGATGAAGCGCATAGAACCTCCTCGACACAGTGGCCCTGATTGCTCCAATTGTGCGGACGACCGGGTAAAGATTCAACACCAAAAGGGTTTTGCGGCACAAACATGCCGGGCAACAGCGTGACATTATTGTCCGGTGAGAATCGTACACTTGTTCTAAGTTGGATGACCAGAGGGAGGG
Organism: Olsenella sp.; assembly: GCA_015062715.1. Classification (GTDB taxonomy): domain Bacteria; phylum Actinomycetota; class Coriobacteriia; order Coriobacteriales; family Atopobiaceae; genus SIG37. The sequence continues at coordinate 11,298 of SUUD01000031.1, forward strand.
AGTACGCCATGCAGCCCACAACCCGAATCGAGTTCACCAACCACCTCATGTTCAACGCGGTACTCACCGAGAACGAGGACCTCTGTATCCGTCTCATCGAGGCGGTGCTTGGCAGGGACGTCCAAAGCGTCGAGTATCTTGAGGACGAGGCTGTCATCCAGCCCGCGGTCGACGCCCGCGGCGCTCGGCTCGACGTGCTCGCCCTCATCGACGGCGAGTACGTCGACATAGAGATGCAGGTCGGTCCCGAGCCCGACATCGCAAGGCGGTGCCGGTTCTATCACAGCGCCATTGCCACGCGCTATGCGCCCAAGGGCATGGGCTACAAGGTCATTCCCCGCAGCTACGTCATATTCATTTGCCTGACAGATCCGCTTGGTGCCGGGCTTGCCCGCTATGAGCTCGCCACGTCCTGCGTCAACGACCCGTCTGTGGACGTGAATGACGGCGCCACGACCATCATCCTCAACGCCCAGGCGTGGAGGCTGGAGAGAAACCCCGAGGTCTCTGGGCTGCTAGAATATGCCCTGACAGGCAATATCGGCTGCAGCCTTGCCAAGGACATCGCCGGCGCGGTGGACAGCAAGAACCTCGACAGAAGGTGGGTGAGGGCGAGCATGGGTGTCATGTCCTATGAGCACGAGTTCACCGTTCTCAATCGCGAGCTCGAGGAGAAGAGGGCTGCGGTAGAGGCGGCAAAGGCCGAAATCGAGGCTGCCCAGGCGGAGGTCGAGGCCGCCCAGGCGGAGGTCGAGGCCAAGCAGGCCATCCAGGAGCTCTCCAAGCAGCTTTATGCAGCAGGTCGCATCGATGAGTACATCGCCGCACTTGACGATCGCCACCTCATGGATGCCCTCCTCAAGGAATTCGGACTCAAGGAATAGCTGTTCACCCCCTCGCGCGCCATAAAAGGGGCGTCGCATGGCGGCGCCCCGTTCGGACAACTCATTTGAAACGACGCCTATCAGGCAATGGGGCGGCACGCCCGTGCCAGGCACGAGCGTGCCGCCCTCCCGCTAGTCCTCGAGCAGCCAGGGACGACGCAGGTCGTAGGTGAAGAGGTCCTGGACATTGCCGGTAAGGATGGCCTGGTGGCGCCGCCAGTACGGGCCGTGCTCGGCAAGCTCGAAGGCACCGTGCAGCGCGCCACCCCAGACGTGGATCTCGGTGTAGACGCCAGCCGTGATGAGCTTGTTGGCGTACTCGAGGTCGGCACTCACGCAGGGCTCGCTCTCGGGCATGTGGATGAAGGTGGGCGGCAGGCCCACACAGTCCTTGACCGTCGCACGGTTGGGGAAGGCCTCGGGCTCGATCTGATCCTCGGGAACACCCTCGAACCAGGCTTTGGCACAGGCGGCAACGTGCTTGGCCGTTGACAGACCTAGGCGTGCCCTTCGACCTCGTGCTCACGGTGGGCGGAGACACCCCACCGAACA
>SUUD01000219.1 GCA_015062715.1 Olsenella sp.
TTCGAGACCGATTATAGGGGTCCCGGCCATGTCAAGGAGAAGGGCGGTAGGGGCGAGAATAGGCGCCGCTTGCACAGAAGTGACGGTTTGTTTGCGCGAAAGGGGGCCTATCTGCATCGAAGGGGCTCGGTCGAGGTCTGATAGGCAGATGCCAACTGGGCTTCTATCAAATCCTGTCCAAGGATACTGCCCAAAATCACCTACAAACCGTCACTTCTGTGCAGTGTGGGGCCCATCCGTCACAACCTGTTCCCCGCGAGTGCTCCCAAACCGGTCGCGAAGGGCTGGCGTGCCCCTGCCCACCCTACGAGCGTCTCCCGTCGCCCGGTCGCATGACGTGAGGCAGGCCGTCATCGAGACGACCAGCACGACGGCTACAACGGGGAAGCACCAGGGCGAGACGTGCCCGATGAGCAGGCCTGCGATTGGAGGCACGGCGAGCGACCCCACGTAGGCAAAGGCCATCTGGATGCCCATGATCGAGGTCGCGTTCTCCTCGCCAAAGCGCTCGGGGGTGAGTTGGATCATTTGTGGGTAGATGGGCGAGCAACCCAGCCCCACGAGGAAGAGGCCACAGCCGGCCAGATACTCGCCCGGCGCAAGGATGAGCAGGGCGACGCCCGCCGCTGCCAAATACTCGCCCAGGTGCTGGAGCTGCTGACCGCTGAGGCGCAGGGTGAGAAAGCCGCTGACGAGCCTGCCCAGGGTGATGCCAAGGTAGAAGAGGCCCGCGAAGAGCGCCGCGAGGTCGGCCGACGCACCGCGGGCGAACACCATGTAGGTCGCCGCCCACAGACCGCTCGTCGACTCGAGCGCGCAGTAGCAGAAGAAGCCCACGAGCGCCTGCCACGCGCCGGGAAGGCGCAGCAGGGAGAGGCCACGGAGACCGGTGGCGCCGGTCGCCGCGTCCTCGTCGACGCCCCGCGCGTCCCAAAGCCGCAGCGACAGGACGAGACAGAGGGTGATGACCAGCTGGAAGGCGCCGACCACCCGGTAGCCACCACGCCAGCCCGCGGCGCTCAGGACCATCCGCGACATGACGACCGGGCCCGCCGAGCTCCCGATGCCCCACATGCAGTGGAGCCAGTTCATGTGCCGGGCCTCGTAGTGGATGGCGGCGTAGGCGTTGAGCGCGGCGTCGACCGCGCCCGCCCCCAGGCCATAGGGGACGGCCCAGGCGATGATCTGCCAGAGCTCCGTGCAGCACGAGTAGCCGAAGATGGCCACGGCGGTGAGGGCGACCGAGCCCAGCACGAGCCTGCCCGTCCCAAAGCGCCTGATGAGCCGCCCGCAGAGAAGCGACGAGAGGATGGTGCAGCTGCAGGTGGTCATCGAGACGAAGCCGCCGACGGACACGGCGGCGCCAAGGTCGGCGTGCATGGCCGGCCAGGCGCTGCCGAGGAGCGAGTCGGGCAGGCCAAGGCCGATGAAGGCGAGGTAGATGACGAGCAGCAACATTAACGGTTCCCCATCGATGGTCATACCATTCGTCTGGGCTTCAGACAGTCCTCGCTTCGCTGCGGAACTCGCCCAGACGAATGGTATGACCACTTATCCGATGAAATTGACTGTCTCCAAAGTGATGAATAGACCAGTGCCATGGAATCTCCTTCGAGCAAGTTCCGCAGCGAAGCGAGGATGCGCCGGCCGTTCTCCTTCGAGCGAGTTCCGCAGCAACGCGAGGACTGTCTAAAGCTCGAAGGAGAACGGCCGGTGTAAAACGGTCTACTCCAGCTCGAATGCTCCCGTGTAGAGCTGGTAGTACGTGCCCTTGGCCGCGATGAGCTGGTCATGTGTGCCGCGCTCGATGATGCGTCCGTGGTCGAGGACGATGATGACGTCGGCGTTGCGGACGGTCGAGAGACGGTGGGCGATGACGAAGGTGGTGCGGCCGGCCATGAGAGCGTCCATGCCGCTCTGGACGATCTGCTCGGTGCGCGTGTCGATGGAGGACGTCGCCTCGTCCAGGATCATGACGGGTGGGTCGGCCACCGCGGCGCGGGCGATCGAGAGCAGCTGGCGCTGGCCCTGGGAGAGGGACGCGGCGTTGTCTCGCAGCATGGTGTTGTAGCCCTCGGGCAGGCGCTCGATGAAGCTGTCGGCACCGGCGAGCTTGGCAGCCTCGATGCACTCCTCGTCGGTGGCGTCGAGCCGTCCGTAGCGGATGTTGTCCATGACGGTTCCCGTGAACAGGTTCACGTCCTGCAGGACCATGCCCAGCGAGCGGCGCAGGTCTGCCTTCTTGATCTTCTCGATGTTGATGCCGTCGTAGCGGATCTTGCCGCTCTGGATGTCGTAGAAGCGCGTGAGCAGGTTGGTGATGGTGGTCTTGCCCGCGCCGGTCGCACCGACGAAGGCCACCTTCTGGCCCGGCTTGGCGTAGAGCGAGATGTCGTGCAGGATCTGGTGGTCGGGCGTGTAGCCAAAGTCCACGTGCTCGAGCACCACGTCGCCGGCGAGCGGGGTGTAGGTGACGGTGCCGTCCCCGTGGACGTGCTCCCAGACCCAGCCGCCCGTGTTCTCGTGCACCTTGACCATCTTGCCGTCGACTTCCTTGACGCGGTGCAGCTCGACGTAGCCGCCGTCGGTCTCGGGCTCCTCGTCGAGCAGGGCGAAGATGCGCTCGGCGCCCGCAAGGCCCATGACGACGAAGTTGATCTGGTGCGACACCTGGCCGATGGAGCCTGCGAAGCGCTTGGTCAGGTTGAGGAAGGGCACGGCGACGTCGATGGTGAGGGCCATGCCGGAGAGGCAGGGGTTGGGCAGGTTGACGGCGAGGAAGAGGCCTCCCATGAGGGCCACCACCACGTAGGCGAGGTTGCCCACGTTCATGAGGACGGGGCCGAGGATGTTGCCGTAGATGTTGGCGTTCTTGGAGGCCTCGAAGAGCTCGTCGTTCATCTCGTCGAACTGGGCCTGCATCTCGGCCTCGTGCGTGAAGACCTTGACCACCTTCTGGCCCGACATGGACTCCTCGGCCACGCCCTCGGCAGCGGCGACGGCGCGCTGCTGGGCGAGGAAGAAGCGGGCAGACTGCCCGCCGAGGCGCTTCGTGAGCAGGCCCATGAAGCCCACCATCACGAGCACGACCAGGGTGAGCGGCAGCGAGTACCACACCATGATGAACACGACGGACCCCATGGCTAAGACCATGGTGAGCAGGTTGGGAAGGGCCTGGCCGATGAGCTGGCGGATGGCGTCGACGTCGTTGGTGTAGTAGCTCATGATGTCGCCGCGCTGGTTGGTGTCGAAGTAGCGGATGGGCAGGTCCTGCATGTGGTCGAACATGTCGTTGCGGACCTTCATGAGGGTGCCCTGGGTGACGATGGCGCCCAGCTGGCCGCTGGTGATGTTGGCGGCGAGGGCCAGGACGTAGACG
>SUUD01000220.1 GCA_015062715.1 Olsenella sp.
TGCGGCAACGGCGGCTCCGAGGGGCCCGCAGCCGACGAGGGCGAGGGCGAAGAAGGCGCCGAGGAGCCCGCAGCCGGTGGCGACACCCCCATGGTCGTCGGCTACTCCCCGTTCTCCAGCAAGTTCTCGCCGTTCTTCGCCGAGACCGCCTACGACCAGTACGCCCAGGGCTTGACCCAGGTCACCCTCATCCCCACCGACCGCCTTGGCCAGATCATCTTCAACGGCATCGATGGCGAGACCGTCGAGTTCAACGGGACCGACTACACCTACTACGGCCCCGCCAACGTCACCGTCACCGAGAACGCCGACGGCACCGTCGACTACGACATCCAGCTGCGCGAGGACATCGTCTTCTCCGACGGCGAGCCCATGACCATCGACGACGTCATCTTCAACATGTACGCGCTGCTCGACCCCACCTACGACGGCTCCGCCACGCTGTACGCCATGCCCATCAAGGGCCTGGCCGAGTACCGCTCCGGCATGGACACCCTCGGCAACCTCATCTTTGGCGCCGGTCCCGACAACACCGACTTCACCTTCTGGACCGAGGAGCAGCAGACCGCGTTCTGGGACAGCTACAACGCCACCACCGCCGCGCTGGCCGAGGACATCGTGAACTTCTGCGTCGAGAACGGCTACAACGAGGAGGGCGACATCACCGGCGCCGCCGCCAACTGGGGCTTCACCATCCCCGAGGACGGCACCCTCGAGGACTTCGCCGCCGCCCTCTCCGAGGCCTACGGCGCCGACGTCAACGGCATGGTCAACACCGAGGCCGCCACGGTCTCCGTCGACGACCTCTTCCCCACCATCGCCGACTACTCCGTGGGCGTCGAGACCGGCGAGTCCGCCGCCAACATCTCCGGCATCGTCAAGACCGGCGACTACAGCTGCCGCGTGACCACCACCCAGGTCGACGCCTCCATGATCTACCAGCTCGGCCTCACCATCGCCCCGCTGCACTACTACGGCAGCAAGGACCTCTTCGACTACGACAACAACTCCTTCGGCTTCCCCAAGGGCGACCTCTCCTCGCTGCGCGCCGTGACCACCCAGCCTGTGGGCGCCGGCCCCTACAAGTTCGTCAAGTTCGAGAACGGCGTCATCAACTTCGAGGCCAACGACTCCTACTTCAAGGGTGCCCCCAAGACCAAGTACGTCAACTTCCGTGAGGTCCAGGACGTCGACAAGCTCAACGGCGTCGTGACCGGCACCATCGACGTCACCGACCCGTCCTGGTCCAAGGACACCGCCGCGGCAGTCGAGCAGGCCAACGGCGGCGAGCTCGACGGCGACGTCATCACCACGAGCCTCGTCGACAACCTGGGCTACGGCTACATCGCCATGAACTCCCACAACGTCTCCGTGGGCGGCGAGCCGGGCTCCGACGCCTCCAAGAACTTCCGCAAGGCCTTCGCGACCATCTTCTCCGTCTACCGTGACGTCGCCATCGACTCCTACTACGGCGACGGCGCCATCGTCATCAACTACCCGCTGACCAGCACCTCCTGGGCCGCCCCCCAGCCCACCGACGACGGCTACAAGGTCGCCTTCGCCCAGGACGTCGACGGCAACGACATCTACACCTCCGACATGAGCGCCGACGACAAGTACGCCGCCGCCAAGCAGGCCGCCCTCGGCTTCTTCGAGGCCGCTGGCTGCACCGTCGCCGACGGCAAGGTCACCGCTGCCCCCGACGGCGCCAAGCTCGAGTACGAGGTCCTCATCCCGGCCGACGGCACCGGCGACCACCCCGCGTTCATGATCCTCACCGAGGCCAAGAACGCCCTCGCCGAGCTGGGCATCAACCTCATCATCAACGACCTCTCCGACTCCTCCGAGCTCTGGACCAAGCTCGAGGCCGGCCAGGCCGAGATGTGGTGCGCCGCTTGGGGCGCCGCCATCGACCCCGACCTCACCCAGGTCTACTTCTCCGACATCGCCAACGGCGGTGCCGAGGCCGGCGGCTCCAACTACATGTACCAGATCGAGGACGCCGAGCTTGACGAGCTCATCTTCGAGTCCCGCCACTCCACCGACCAGGAGTACCGCAAGCAGGTCTTCTTCGCGTGCTTCGACATCATCCTCGACTGGGCCGTCGAGATCCCGACGTACCAGCGCTCCAACGCGATCATCTTCTCGACCGAGCGCGTCAACATCGACACGGTCACCCCGGACATCACCACCTTCTACGGCTGGATGCAGGAGATCGAGAACATCGAGATGAACTAGGGCGTCTAGCACGCCATGCCTGATGGCGAGGGGGGCACACAAAGCGTGTGCCCCCTCTTCGCCGCTTTTGCCTCACGTGTGCCGCGGCTAGTCGGCACAGCCTAAGGTGGTTATTCATGAAAAAGTACATACTCAAGCGCCTGCTCATATCGGTGGTGATCCTCGTCTTCGTGGCCTTCATCATCTATGTGCTCATGCGCTGCCTCCCCACGTCCTACCTGGAGCAGATCGCGCGCCAGAAGTCCATGCAGCCCGGCTCGAAGAGCTTCGAGGAATGGATGGAGCAGCTCGCCGCGACCTATGGCATGGACAAGGGCATCATCCCCGGCTTCATCTCGTGGTGCGGGCGGGCCATCCGCGGTGACTTTGGCGACTCGTGGCGCTGGACGGTGCCCGTGACCCAGAAGTTCCAGGAGTCGGTGTGGATCAGCTTCGTGATGGGCGGCATCGCCTTCATCTTCGAGATCCTCATCGCCATCCCCCTGGGCATCATCGCCGCGACCAAGCAGTACACCTGGGTGGACAACACCATCACGGTGGTCGCCCTTGCCTGCTACTCGCTCCCCACGTTCTTCTTCGCGTCCCTGCTCAAGCTCGTCTTCTGCGTACACTTGGGCTGGTTTGACCTGGGCGGCCTCATCGGGCGCAACTACGAGCAGCTCGGGCCCATGGCGCAGCTACTCGACAAGGGCCATCACCTGGTGCTGCCCATCGTGACGCTGGTGGTCATCTCCATCGGCTCGCTCATGCGCTACACGCGCACCAACATGCTCGAGGTGCTCAACGCCGACTACATCCGCACGGCGCGCGCCAAGGGCCTGCCCGAGAGCAAGGTCATCTATCACCACGCCTTCCGCAACACCCTGATTCCGCTGGTCACGATGCTCGGCGGATCGCTTCCGGGCCTGTTCGCCGGCGCGCTGATCACCGAGACGCTCTACTCCATCCCGGGCATCGGCTTCGTGTCGTACCAGTCCATGGTCGCCGGTGACATCCCGTTCTCGATGTTCTACCTGGTATTCATGGCAATCCTGACGCTGCTCGGCAACCTCATATCCGACATCCTGTACGCCGTGGTCGACCCACGCGTCCGCATCGCCTAAGGGAGGTGGACCACATGGCAGACGAAACCA
>SUUD01000221.1 GCA_015062715.1 Olsenella sp.
GCTTTGGCCTGCCCGCACAGGGTGCCAACACGCTCGAGCACATCGAGGACGTGGCCCCGGCCGACATCGACCTCATGGCCCAGGCGCACGTGGTGGCCTCGGTCCAGCCGCCGCACGTCACCATCGACATCACCCAGCCCGACCGCGACCTTGGCCCCGAGCGGGCCGCGCGCATGTGGCCCTTCGACGTCTTCGTCGAGAAGGGCGTCCCCATGGCGTTTGGCACGGACGCCCCGGTGGTGCCGCCCAACAGCGGCGACGTGCTCTACACGGCCGTGACGCGCCAGACGCCGTGGAGCCACGAGCCTGCAGGCGGCTGGCACCCCGAGCACGACGTCACGATGGCGCAGGCCCTGCGCGCCTATACGCTGGGCTCGGCCGCGGCCGTGGGCCGTGCCGACGAGCTGGGCACGCTCGAGGCGGGCAAGCTGGCAGACCTGGTCGTGTGGGACCGCGACCTGCTTGCCTGCGACGCCGACCAGATCCAAGGCGCACGCCCGCTGGCCACCTTCGTCGGCGGCCGCTGCGTCTTCGAGGCGTAAGGCCTGTCATCGGGGACGTGACATCGGGGACGGTTCCGCCTGTCAGGTTTTGGCACCGGGGACGTGAAGGCGGGTTGGTGACGTCGGGTTGGTGACGTCACCAACCCGATGCCTTGCGCCCGTCAGGCCCTCCGTCGGGACCTAGTCCTTGTGGGTGAGGCGCAGGTTGGGGTTGGCGTCCATCGTGAGCGGGACGAACTTCCCCTCGCGGATGAGCCGCAGCGCCACCAGGCCGATCATGGCGGCGTTGTCGCCGCACACGGCGAGCGGCGGCACGGTCACGCGCACGCCCATCTGGGCGAACGCCTCGTGCAGGGCAGAGCGCAGCGCCGGGTTGGCAGCCACGCCGCCGCCCACGCAGAAGTCGTCGACCTCGCACTCGCGCACGGCCGTGACAGCCTTGGCCACCTGCACGTCGACCACGGCCGCCTGGAAGCTCGCGGCAAGGTCGGGCAGGTCGATGGGCCTTCCGGCGCGGTTCTCGCCCTCGATGTAGGTGATGACGGCCGTCTTGAGGCCCGAGAGCGAGAAGCGGTAGTCGTGGCTGTGGAGCATGGCGCGCGGGAACGGGATCGCCTTCGGGTTGCCCTGCGCGGCCAGCCGCGAGATGGCGGGGCCACCGGGATAGCCCAGGCCCAGGGCCTTGGCGACCTTGTCGAAGGCCTCCCCCACCGCGTCATCGATGGTCTCGCCCAGGATGTGGTAGTCACCCCAGTCGCGCACGTGCACGAGCATGGTGTTGCCGCCGGAGACGAGGCTTGCCACGAAGGGAGGCTCGAGGTCGGGCGTCTCGAAGAGGTTGGCATAGAGGTGCCCCTCGAGGTGGTTGACGCCAACGAGCGGCAGGTCGCAGGCGGCGCAGAGGCCCTTGGCAAAGGCGACGCCCACCACGAGCGCGCCAACCAGGCCCGGACCCTCCGTCACCGCGACGCACGTGAGGTCCGCAGGCACCAGCGTGTCGACGCCAAAGTGCTCGCCTGCCTTGGCCAGCGCCTCCTCGAAGACGCCGACGATGGCCTCGGTGTGCTTGCGCGAGGCGATCTCGGGCACGACGCCGCCAAAGCGCGCGTGGAAGTCGATCTGGGTGGCGACGACGCTCGAGCAGACCGTGCCTTCGCGGTCGAGCACGGCCACCGCGGTCTCGTCGCAGGAGCTCTCGATGGCCAGGACCAGACCCGCGCTCGCAATGGCGTCGGCGGCCTCGTCGGTGCGTGGCGCGCAGGCGATGGGCCAGGGGCGCACCTGCGAAGTGGGGTCGGGTCGGTCGTCGCGTGCCTCGAGGGCCAGCGGCAGCGCCGCCGTCATGACGATGGCGTCGTGCCCGCGGCCGTAGTAGTCGCGGCGCAGGCCCACCCGCTCGAAGCCCAGCGACTCGTAGAGCGCCTGCGCAGGCTCGTTGCCGTCGAGCACCTCGAGCGTGGCGCTCGTTGCGCCCAGCATCTGCCCGTCGTAGGTCACGCGAGCCAGCAGGCGCCGCGCGATGCCCTCGCGCCGGCGGGCCGGGGCCACCACCACGTCGAGGATGTCCACGCCGTCACCCGCAAGCTGGGCGCCGGCAAAGCCCACGACCTGCCCGCGGTCGTGCGCCACCCACCAGGTGCTGCCGGGCACGGTGGTCGCCTCGTAGAACATGTTGCGCGTCCAGACCTGCTGGGGCGAGGGCCCGTAGACCTCCTCCTCGAGGGCGGCCACGGCCTCGAGGTCATTGAGCGACATCGGCCTCAGCTGCAGGTGGATGCCGGCCAGTTCCTCGGCCACGCCCGAGCTCTCGACGAAGCCCGACTTGCCCAGGCCCAGCCGCTTGCGCTCGTTCTCCTCGGCATCGGAAAGGCGCGTGTAGACGGGCAGGACCAGCGCGGGGTCGCCCGTCTCGGCGGCATCGTAGTTGTCGGGCGAGGCGGCCGCACGCAGCAGGGCCTCCGCCGTGGGGTGCCAGAGGCTCTCGTCCAGGTAGGTCGAGAGGCCCGCCTCCTCGAATTTGGCGCGATGGCGCTTGAGGCCATCGCCCGTAAGCTGGAGCTCGCTCGCATCCGAGCGCGCCGCCCACTCGGCCGCGCAGGCGTCCGCCTTGAGGACGGTCTCGCGACCGAAGGTGCGGTGCGGGCCGTCGTCGTCGAGCTGGTAGATGCCGGGGTAGACCTCACCGCGCATGGCGTCGTCGGCCACGGCGACCAGTCCGCGCGTGCCGGCGAGCCACGCCCGCCAGGCAACCGCATCGAGCGTCGATGCGCCGTGCAGGGGGCAGCCCAGGCCGCAGGCCAGGCCCTTGGCCGTGGCGATGCCAATGCGCACGCCCGTGAACGAGCCGGGCCCACGCCCCACCAGCACCGCGTCCACGTCCGCCATGGTCTTGCCGGCCTGGGAGAGCAGGTCGAGCGCCGTGGTGGTGAGCTCGACGTTGGACATGCGGCGGCACAGGTGGTCGCCGGCCGCCAGCACGCGCACGTCGGCGGTGCCGGGACGCGGGGTCCACTCGGCGACCGCGCAGGCGAGCATGTCGGTCGAGGTGTCGAGGGCGAGGACGATGAGGGGCTCTTGGTTGGTCATGCGCTACCTTCTTGGCTCGGTTGTCACACCGGTCAAGTGTAGCCGCCCATGACGGAACGCCGCCCGCGAGGAGCGGCGTTCCACTTGAAACACGTTCCGAAGACGGCGGAGCCTACGCCTGGAGCTCCTCGATCTTGGCGAGGGCGGCGTGCAGGCGCTCCTTGGAGGCATACTCGACACCCTCGTCAAGAAGCGGGGTGCGCGGGCCCAGCGTGGCCAGGATGGCACGAATGGAGTGCTTGCGGTTCTCGGCCTCGACCCAGCAGATGGAGCGC
>SUUD01000222.1 GCA_015062715.1 Olsenella sp.
CCTTCAACACGCACCTCGAGAACCGCTCCGTCGACCTCGCAAGCGTCTAGGAGCCTGTTCCCACAGATGGGCGTACCCTTGAGAGGACCCGCCCGGGCTTTCGTTTCGGGAGCCCGAGCGGGTCCCCCCATTTTGGGCGCGCTTGTAAGTCTGCCATTTCGGTACGCGGTGACTCCCGCAGGGGTAGACTATCGCCTTGTCGAAAGGGGCACGTCATGCTGGTGAGTCAGGTCTTCGTGTGGTTCGTCGCGTACAGCGTCCTGGGCTGGGTGTGGGAGAGCGCCTACTGCACCACCAAGGAGCGCAAGTGGGAGAACCGCGGCTTTCTCTATGGCCCGGTCTGCCCCATCTACGGCACGGGCGTCGTGGCGGGGCTCGCCGCCTGGCAGCTCGCCCTCGACCGTGGGGCGACGCCCTCGTGGTGGCAGGTCTTCCTGCTCTCCATGGCAGGTAGCGCGGTGCTCGAGTACGCCACCTCGTGGGCACTCGAGAGGCTCTTCCACGCCCGCTGGTGGGACTACCGCGACATGCCCCTCAACCTCAACGGGCGCATCTGCCTGCCAGCTTCGGTCCTCTTTGGCCTGGCGGGCCTGCTCGTGGCCTACGTGCTATACGAGCCCACGGTCGATCTTGCAGCCCGGGTCCCTCCCCTTGCCATGGAGTCCGCCTCGCTCGTCCTCATGGCCGCGATGGCGGCCGACACGACGCTCACCGCGTGCGAGCTCACACGCTTCGCCCAGACGGCAACCGCCATCAAGCGAAGCGTCGACGCCCACATGGACAAGTTCGTGGCCGAGACGGTCGAGCGCCACGACGCCGTCGCGGAGGAGATCCAGGAGCGCCGCGAGGAGGCCGAGGCGGCGATTGCCGAGGCCCGCGTGGCTGCAGCCCGCGAACGCGAGCGCTTTGCCGAGGAGCTGCGCGAGACGCGCGTGGGCGAGATGGGCGCCGCCATGCGTGGCGCCGTGCGGCGCGTGCGTGGTTACGTGCCCTCCCCCAGCCTGCCAGGGGCCGATCACGCCGAGGAGCTCGCGCGCCTGCTCGAGAAGGTCGGGCACCGGAAGTAGGCGGCCCCACAGAAAACGGCCCAAGACACGAGGTCTCGGGCCGAGCAAGTCGAAAGAGAATGCGATGCGACTAGTCCCTGGTGCCCCTGGGGATGGTGGTCACGTCGACGTCGCTGTTGCGACCCTCGTCGTGGTAGGGATAGCGGGCCACGGTGGCGCGGATGCGCTTCTGGCGCTTGCCCTCGCTGCCCCAGATGACCTCGACCTCGCGGCCGAGCTCGGCATACTCGGGCTCGATGGTGCAGAGCGAGATCATCTTGCGGTACTTCCACGAGAAGATGCGGCCGGTGCTCACGCCCACGGTCTTGTCGCCGTCGACAACCTTGTCCGCGCGGTACTCGAACTTGCCCGTGGGGTCGTAGTCCTCGGCCTGCTCCATGACCTCGTAGGGCTCCTCGGTGCCAAACTGCGAGGCCCACACATCGATGATGTCATCGTCGTTCCACTCGAGGCAGACCATCTGGCGGTGCGGCCCCTCGATGATCTTCCTGAGGGCCTCCTTGCCGGGATAGTCGTGGTTGAACTTGACGGTGCCCTCCCAGCCCAGCTCGACGGGGTTCACGTAGCGGAGCTCGGGATCGGTTCCGAGCGAGCCACCCAGGGGCTGCGCGCACAGGGCGTAGTAGGCCATGGGGCAGTTGGTCTCCTGCATCCACTGCATGAAGCCGGCATCCTTCTCCCAGGCGTAGGGGAAGTGGATGATGAACTGCGGGAAGCCGCCCTCGGTGTGGGTGTTCCAGTTGGCGTGGCGACCGAGCTTCTTGATGCCGTACTTTTCGCCATAGGCGAGCAGTTGAGCGCCACCTGCGCACCTGCCTCGCCCTCGAGCTTGCCCATCTCGGTCAGCACGAGGCCGGGCGAGACGGACACCACGCGCACGCCGCGCTTGCCCCACGTGAGGGCGGCGCGCTTGGTGTACCACACCACGAAGTTCTTGGTGATCGAGTAGGCGGCGTGGCCGGCGTACTCCGCGGGTACCTCGGCAACCGTCATCGGGAGCGCACCAAGGAAGGCCGAGGCATTCTGCAGCGACAGCGCATGGAGCTGCTCGAGGCCCTGGGCCTGGTCTGCCGGGAGCCTGTTGGCACCGAGAGACGACACGTTCACGATGGCCCCGCCCTTGGCCACGACCTCGCCAAAGACCTCGTCCACGAGGGACGATGTCAATGGACGAAGTCGCAAACGGATGGCAGGCTCTCGGGATGTGGTCGCATGTCGGGGGCCTCGTCATGTCACGAGTGTCGCGACGGATCACCAGGCGCATGCCATGCGGCAAGCACTACAGCAAGTTGTATGAGTCGCGCAGCTCTTGTCTCGATGGCCCGTTTTCGGTCCCGGGTTCCCAGCGCCCCTCTCGTTTTCGGTCCCGGGCGCAGGGCCAAGGTCCCGCCACGTGCGCAGACGCGTCGTCGGACAAAAGGGAGGGGCCTCCCGGGACCGATAATCCCGAGAGACCCGCACGCCGGGGACCGAAAACGTCATCAGGTGCTCCCAGCACTCCCCCTAGCACGCTTACTCGGGCACCGAGATCTCGATGTTGCTGAAGGTCGCTCCGCTATCAGAGAAGACGCCGATGTGCGCGCCGTTGGTGGAGAGGGTGATGCGCGATCCAAGGCCCTTCATGTCATCGATGTAGAGGACCACGATCTCGTTCTCGCACACCAGCTTCACGTGGTGGGTGGAGCCGCGCGAGAAGTCGAAGCGCGTGATCGCGCCGGGATCCATGGTGGCGATCTGCGTGAGGTCGTAGCCCTCGTAGTGCAGCTGTCCCCTCTCGGCATCGAGGCAGAGCGCCGCCCAGGGCTGCTCGTTGATGCCACCAAAGGCAAAGCCGGCGCAGCTGTCCTCGTCGAGCGTCACGTCGCACTCGAGCGTCATCGTGGCGGGACGTGTCCCCAGGTCTGCCAGGGCGAAGGAGCCCTCCGCCGCGGAGAGGGTGACACTGCTCCCGCTCACCTGGACATCGCCCTGAACTGCCGCGATGTCGACGGGCTTGTCGACGGTGAAGTAGTCGTCGAGGGTCTCGGGGGCCTTGATGCCCAGGGTGCCGTCCTCGTGCTGGACGAGCTCGTGGACCATGACGTTGCCCGCCCACTGGTAGATGCCCGAGTCGGAGCTGAGGCCTGCCTGGCCGATCCAGGCGCACAGGTAGGTATGGCCGTTCATCTCGGCGGTCTTGCCCGCATAGAAGATGAAGCCCGCACCCTCGGTGAGGCCCTTGCCGTCAAGGATGTTGTCCCTCGGCGGGACGAAGGGACCGTTCATGGAGTCGCCG
>SUUD01000223.1 GCA_015062715.1 Olsenella sp.
ACCCGAGCCCGAGCCCACGCCAGAGCCGGAACCGACACCAGAGCCGGAGCCGACTCCTGAGCCCACGCCCGAACCTGCACCCGAACCTGCTCCCGCTCCCGAGCCTGAGCCCGCACCGGTGCCTGATGGACAGGGCGAGGGGTAGGCGGCCTGCCTTTGTCGTCCGCATGGAACGCGAATCGCGTTCCATGCGCTGTAGTCGCGCTCAAATCGGGCGTATCGTGACGCATCAAACGCAAAACGCGTTCCGTGCGGCAGCACCGAGCGCAAATCGCGTTCCATGTGGCGCGCAGAGCGCAAATCGGATTCCATGCGGCAACGCCGAACGCAAATCGCGCTCCATGCGCCGCAGTCGCGCGCAAACCGGGTGCCTCGTGACGCACCGAACCCAAATCTCGTTCCATGCGCCGCATCTCGTTCGCCCCTCTCATGCCGTAGAATGTGGCGGCGATGACGGTATGGAATAGCGGCGCACGGCTGGCGCACGGCAACGAGGGGAGGCGAGCGCCCATGCACGCACGCGACCTGCAGCAGGCGTTTGTCAAGTCGCTTCCCGTCCTTGCGGGCTACGTTGTCCTGGGGATTGGCTTTGGCATCCTCATGCGCGGCGCCGGCTACGGGGTCCTGTGGTCTGCCGCCATGAGCGTCTTTGTCTATGCCGGGTCCATGCAGTACGTGGGCGTGGGGCTGCTTGCCAGCGGCGCGTCAGTCCTCACCATGGCGTTCACCACGCTCATGGTGAACGCCCGGCACCTCTTCTACAGCATATCCATGGTCGACACCTACCGCGACACGGGCGCCTACAAGCCCTACCTCATCTTTGCGCTCACCGACGAGACGTACTCGCTGCTCTGCGACGGCAAGACGCCCGAGGGGGTCGACCCCAACCTCCATCGCTTCCTGGTGTCGCTGTTCAACCACTGCTACTGGGTCACGGGCTCCGTCCTGGGGAGCCTGCTGGGCGCCGTGCTGCCGTTTGACACCACGGGCATCGAGTTCTCGATGACCACGCTCTTCGTCGCGGCGCTTACGGAGCAGTGGCTCGAGACGAGCGACCACGTCCCCGCGCTGGTCGGCCTGGCATGCACGCTGCTGAGCCTCGTGGTGTTTGGGCGCGACGGCTTCCTCATCCCCGCGATGCTGCTCATCACGCTGGTGCTCACGCTGCTGCGTGGCAGGGAGGCGAGCGAGACATGAGCGGCGCCGTCCTCGTCGCCACCATGGCCATCGTGACCATGGCCACGCGCTTCCTGCCGTTTGTCGTGTTTCGGCGCGAGACGCCCGAATACGTGTCGTACCTGGGGCGCGTTCTTCCGCCGGCGATCATTGGCATGCTGGTGGTCTACTGCCTGAGGGACGTCTCCCTCGCGGCCAGCCCGTATGGCATCCCCGAGTTGGTCGCCGTCGCGTGCGTCGTGGCGGTGCAGGCGTGGCGGCGCAACTCGCTCGCGAGCATTCTGGTGGGGACGGTCATGTACATGGCGCTGGTGCAGGTGGCGCCCTAGCGGGCATCCCAGAACCGAAGGGGCACCCCCCGGATGGAGGATGCCCCGTCACCTTGCGAGAAGCCTCGCGAGAGGCCTAGAACCCCAGCTCGCCCCAGATGGCCTTGACGTGCTCGATCATCTCGGGCGTGTCCTGGACCAGCGACGAGAACACCACGTCGTCCTTGTAGTACTTGGTGGCGTCGATGCCCATGCGCGACTGCGTCGAGTTGGGGTGGCCACGGTGCGAGAAGGGGATGGACGGGTCGAGCGCGCAGCCCCAGGTGTTGAAGGGCGTGATCATGACGTCGCGGTGCGGCTGGACGCGCGAGGCGATGGCCCACTGCACCATGCCGTCGTCGAAGATGTCGATGTCGTCGTCGACCACGACCACGATCTTGGGGAAGTTCGAGAAGCTGAACAGGCTGTGCATGCAGGCCTGGGGCACGCCCTTGTAGGGCGGCTTGCCAGACAGCTGGACCACGCACACGAAGCTGCCGCAGCCCATCTCGGTGACGTTGACGGCCTTGACGCAGGGGATGCCGCTGCGCACGAGCTGCGCGTGGTTGGCGGCGAGGTAGCTAATCTTGCCGGAGTAGGTGAGCTCGTTGGGGCCAACGCCGGGAGGCGTGCCCAGGAAGATGGGGTCGTCTCGGAAGGTCATGCACGTGACCACGACGGTGGGGCGCTTCTTGGGAACCATGTCGTTGTGGTGGCCGTGGAACTCGCCGAACGGCCCCTCCAGGCCCCAGTCGTCGCTGTCGGGCAGGATGTAGCCCTCGAGTATCGCCTCGGCGTCGGCCGGGACGAGCAGGTCGTTGGTGAGGCACTTGGTCACGGGGATGGGCTCGCCGGCAAGGCCTCCCGCCAGCTCGAGCTCGTCCACGCCAAAGGGCGGCTTGCCGGCGGCGGCCACCATGACGGCGGGCGGGGGCCCGATGACCGAGGCAAAGGGTGTGACCACGCCGGCAGCGCGGTTCTTGGTGAGGTGGATGCCGGTGTGCTGCTCGCAGTTGACGCCGATCATGTTCTTGCCCATGACCATCTGGCGGTAGATGCCGCAGTTCTGGATGCCCGTGTCGGGGTCAGCCGTGATAGTGACGTTCTGCGTGCCGATGTAGCGGCCGCCGTCCTCGGGGGAGAAGCGCGGCGAGGGCCAGATGGTCACGTCCACGTCGTCGCCCGTCACCACGTTCTGCTGGCAGGGTGCGTTCTCGACCAGCACCGGCTTGATGTGGTTCTCGTAGTTGGTGTGGTAGTGGTCGACAATCGCCTGCAGCGTGGGCTCGGTGTCGAAGAGCATGGAGTACTTCTCGTCGCCGTACATGATGCCCGAGAGCATGGGGATCTTGGAGTCCTTGACGTGCTCGAACAGGACGGCCGGGCCGTCTGGGCCCTGCTTGTAGAGGTGGCGCATGATGGCCGGCAGCTCGCCGTTCCAGTCGACCTCGCGGTTGATGCGGTGGAGCAGCCCGCGCTCGTCGAGCTGTACCATGAGGGTGCGCAGGTCCTTGTATGCCATGCGAGCTCCTTTCGATGCCGTCATTCCGATGATCTGCCGGGGCCAGTCGGGCATGCCCTGCGTCTCAGCGCCGGCGCTCCTCCCGGCGGATGAGCCAGGTCACCACGAAGGTGAGCAGCGAGACCGCGGCGCCGGCGGCAAACACGAGCGAGCTGGGCGTGAAGTCGTCACCCACCACGCCCAGGCCCACCACGCCGCTCGACGCGCTCACGGCCGAACCGATCCACGGGCCCACCAGCATGGGTACGAGCACCACCATGAAGATGCGGATGCCCTGGTACAGACCCACGTGTCCTGCGGGCGTGGCGTTGCGTATG
>SUUD01000224.1 GCA_015062715.1 Olsenella sp.
TCATGGCTTGGCGCAGCAGCACCTTGCCGTTGGCCCCGCGCTGGCACTTCTCGAAGATGTCGAGGGCATGCGCCACGGCGGCGTCACCCTGGGTGTGGAGTGAGAAGCGCAGGCCGGCGGCATCGGCGGCAAGCACCTGACGCTCGTGCTCGGCCCAGTCGATGTCGAGCGTGCAGCAGGTGTCGGCATCGAGGTAGGGCTCCTTCATCTCGCCCTCATGCTGCGATATGGAGCCGTCGGTCATCTGGTTGAAGCCCGAGAAGCTGATCTGCGGGTGGTTGAAGAAGCGGTCGTGCATGGCAGTGCCATAGCCAATGTTGGCGGGCTCGCCCACGGGCTGGCTCATGAGGTTGAGGCGCAGCGTGAGCTTGCCGGCGTCTGCGAGCTTGGCGGCCTCGTCGACGAACCAGTAGTCGTCGTAGCCCATCTCCTTGGTGGAGGTGACGCCAAGCGCGTTCATCATGCGCAGGTAGTCACGGTAGATGGGCACGCTCATCTCGGTGTCGCAGATGACCTCCTTGAGCAGGAGGTAGGCCTTCTCCGACCAGCAGGCCGCGGGCGTGAAGCCGTACTTGGCCTCGGCGGCGGTGTTCATGGCCATGCCGTCGGCCCACTGGCCCACGAGCACGCAGGGCACGTCGCCAAAGGCCTCGTCGAGCACGGCCTCGTCCACGGGGAGCAGCTCGAGCGGGAACTCGTGCCCAATGGCATAGCCGGGACGCATGCCGCTTTCCTTGACGCGGGCGATGGCCTCCTCGACCGATTCGACACCCGCGAGGTCGGCTCCTGCGTTCTGGAGCAAATGACCGTTGAAGAAGCAGTGGACGTCGGTGAGGCCGGGGGAGACGAGGGCGTCGCCCAGCTCGTACACGTGCGTGCCCTCGCCCACGTAGTCGAGGCCGTCTCCCGCGCCAACGGCCTCGATGACGTTGCCGGTCACGGCCACAAAACCAGGGTGCGCCTCGGTGGTGGTGGCGTCAAAGATAGCGTTGGAACGAAGGATGATGTCTGCCATGTCCTCTCCAATCAGTGTAGACAACATGGCACCTATTCTATACCAAATATATAAGCATGCGATGGAATGAGCCCACGAGATTTGCCTGTGTGCCTTGCTCTGCTCCTTATGACTACTTGTCAAACAAGTATACTCTAATATATACTTGTCACAGGATAGGGGGTACCATGGCTCAGATTTCGCTCTATGTCGATGATGACGTCCTTACCGGCCTCAAGGAGAGGGCCGCAGCCCAGGGCGTTTCGGTCTCAAGGCTCACCGCGCAAATCATCGAGGCAGATCGCCGCTCCTCGGCTTGGCCTGAGGGATGGTTCGACCTCTATGGGAGCGTTCCAGACTTCCCCGACATAGATGATTCGATACTCGACCCATCCCTTGATGATGCCTGTGATTGGTTTGTCGACCAGACAATCGGAGAGTAGCCAATGTATCTGCTCGATACCAATGTCGTCGTCGATTTCCTCCGAGGTCGGCTTCCCCATACCTACCAGGCCTTCATGGGATCTGATCCCCGCATGTTCGGGATACCCTCTATCGTGGAGGCAGAGCTTAGATATGGGATTGCGAGGTCCAAGGACGGCACAAGGGAGCGCATGGTAGTCGACCGCTTCATTGCTCCGCTAGAGGTAGTGCCTTTCGACTCGCGCTGTGCCAAGTTCTATGGGCAGATTCGTCAACACCTTGCCTCCAGGGGCATGACGATAGGTCCCAACGACCTGCTTATCGCTGCGACGGCACTTGCCAACGGAGCGGTTCTCGTGACGCGAAACGTCGGGGAGTTTATGCGCGTGCCCGGCCTCTCGGTAGAGGTCTGGGATGAAGTTGCTATCCAGTGAGACGAACGTACCCGGTATGTCTGTGCCAAATGAAACAGACATACCGGGTACCAATGTGCCAGGTGAGGTGCCTATAGGCTGGCGATGAACTCCTCGACCTCGGCCAGCGGGCGGTAGGCGGGGATGGTGCCGTCGATGGTGACCGAGAGCGCGGCGTACTTGGCGGCCCACTCCATGGCGTCGTGCAGCGACTTCCCGCGCACGAGGCCATACACGGTGGCGGCCATGAAGCCGTCGCCGGCGCCGGCGGTGTTGACGACCTTGTCCACATGGACGGGGTCGACCGTGAAGAACTCGCCGTCCGCCGTGAGCGCGCAGGCGCCGTCGCCGCCGAGCGTCATGACGACGTTGCCCACGTGGTAGGTGTCCTTGACCTTGCGCGCGAGCGACTCGGCGTCGAGGGGGTCGTCCTCCGCCAGGCCCTCGATGTAGCGGCCCTCGACCTCGTTGATGAAGAGGTAGTCGACGTAGTCGAGCTCTCCCATGGGCTCCTCGGGCAGGGGCGAGGGGTTGAGCGCGACGGTCATGCCGAGCTTCTTGGCGTACTTGGCGCCCTCCTGGGAGACGTGCTGGGGCACCTCGAAGCCGGTCACGAAGAACGTGGAGTCGGCCATGTCGTCGAGCGCGGTCTCGACCTCCTCGACCGTGAGCTTGACCGATGACGAGTCGCCGTCGATGACGGTGTTGCGGCCGTCGGGCCCGATGAGGATGAGGCCGGTGCCGGTGGAGACCTCGTCGGTGCGGTAGAGGTAGGTGGTGTCGGCGCCGGCGTCGGTCATCCACTTGTCGCCCAGGTCGCCCCAGGGGTCGTTGCCGACCTTGCCGATATAGGCCACGTCAAGCCCCAGCCGGCCCAGCGCCACGGTGACGTTGGAGCCCTTGCCGCCATCCTCGGCCACGTGCCAGTTCTTGACGGGAAGGGTCTCTCCCCACATGGGCATGTGGTCGGTGTAGGCGTACTGTCCCACGCCGTGCGAGTTGAGGACGATGACGTCCTTCTTCTTGGCCACCGGCTACCACCCCCTGATCTCGTGGGAGAGGGGATGGTCGATGGTGTACTCGTTGGTCATGAGGGTGACGTCGGGGATGTACTTGGGCAGGATGGTGACCGGGTACTCCACGGTGGGCTCGCTCATGAGCAGGATGCGGCAGACCGTCTTCTTCCAGTCGCCCGTGGCCACCATGTAGACGGCACGCTTGGCCGAGCAGATGATGTGGAAGCCGATGGTGATGAACATAGGCGGCACGCGGTCGAGGCAGCCGCCGAAGGAGCGCTCGGAGAGGGCGACCAGGGTGTCCTCGTTGAGGGTGCCGATGCGGGTCTTGGATGCGGCGTACTCCTCGACGGTGAGGTGCTGGCAGAAGCTGCGGGGCGCCTCGTTGAAGGCCACGAGGCCCGTGGCGCCGATGCCCGCCCACACGGTGTCGATGCCTCCCAGCTCGTCGCACTTCTTGTCAGCGGCG
>SUUD01000225.1 GCA_015062715.1 Olsenella sp.
CGTGCGCGACCCCATCCTCCAAACCCGATGCATAGAACGCAAATCGCGTTCCGTGCGCGACCACGTCACTCCCCGTCAGAGACGGGCGGCAAGAGGCTGGCGAGCAGCTCGCGCTGCCGCGCCCTGAACCGGTCATTCCTGATGAGGGCCCGCACGCGCTTCCCCACCCCGGGGTTTCCCGCCTCGGCGATCGCATGGCAGAGCTTCTCGGCAAACGCGTTCAAGCGATCGACCGACCCCACGTCCTCGAAGGTTGCGGGGAACACCTTGATGCCACAGACCTGGTAGTCCTGGATCCGCTCGTGGTCGCTTCGCCATCTCCGGCGCGTGAGATGGCCACGCTCCCCGTCGTGCTCGATCGCGATGCCGTACTCCTCCCAGTAGAGGTCGGGGCGCATGCCATCCTCGATGGACAGAACCTTGCGCTGCTGCGGGCTCGGCTCGATCCTGTGGTTCATCTTTGGCCTGCCGATCGAGAGGCCCGCCAGCTTGGGCGGGAGGGTCTCCATCATGCGATGGAGGGTCTCCATGGGCGAGGCGGACCCATCGGCCACGTACCCGATCGCCCTCCGAGCGAGCCGCAGGCCCGACACGCGCGGCATTGCCTCGAGCAGCTTGGCCGTCTCGTCACGGCCAGCGACGGGCGCAAGCCCAAACGCGCAATCGCCACCCATGGGGTTCGTCGCGCTTCTCGCGTAGCTGCCGCACAGCTCGTCGCCGAGCGCGATGACGTTGTCGACCGCCAGCCACTCCTCCATGGCCCCGGTTCGAACCAGACCCGACAGGAAGCTCGCGTAGGACACGAGCGCAAGAGCCGGCCCCTCGATGAGAACGCGCGCGCCAGAAGTGAGATGGGCCGCCTCTCCGCCATTCGGCTTGGGGCGAATCTCGAGATACGACCCCTCGGGGAACACGCCGCTCCTCAGGCGCTCGACGATACGCGCGTCGCACGATCCCCCTTGTCGGCTGGAGCGGACGGTCCAACAGGGTGAGCAGGAAGACGGCTCGCCGATGAGTGGCGCGATGGCGTCGAGGACCCTGTCGAGCGCCTCCCCCTGGACGCGCTCGGACGGGCACGACATGGCTCCGGTTGCGCGCAGCTCGAGGTCGTTGTCCCAACGAGCGGTGCGCAGGAGCGCAAGCGAGGTGTGATGTGTGAATGCGATGTCCATGGGCGCACCGTAGCGAAGGCGTCCCAACAACACGCAAGCAGCGGTCTGACCAACTTCAAGCAAATGCCAAACAAATGCGCTCGCATCGCTGGTAAATGGCATCGTTTTTCGCACGCGGAAGAGAAGGTCGCTTTTGGGGCTCGTTTTCGATTCCACACGTCGTTCACGAATGAGTCGCGCTGCCGCATCGAACGGAAATAGCGTTCCGTGCGGGCGGATTGGACCGAAAACCGACGCGCAGAACGGGAATTGCGTTCCATGCGGGTAGATTGGGCATCTCGGCGACGCATGGAACGCAAATCGCGTTCCGTGCGGAGGCCTCGGGCAGAAAAGCAACGCATGGAACGCAAATCGCGTTCCATGCAGCGGACAATCCCCCAACGCAGTTGGCGTAGAATGGACGGCCGACAAAACCACGGCAGGTCCCACCCTGCTCGTTAGCGCACGAAAGGCATCACGGCACATGAACCTCGCGCAGGCACTCGAGCACGCAGACTCCTTCTCGCTTCCCGGCCTCCTGATGGACCGCGCGTCCCTCGACGACGAGCGCCGCAAAAACGAGGAGGCAATCGGCCTGCTCACGGCCGCCTGGAAGGAGGCCCCGCGCGGAGAGGAGCCGTTCTCGTTCGACGTGGTCCGCCAGCTTGCCGACCGCAACCGCCGCCTGTGCGACGGGTACGAGCCCGGCTACCTGCGCGAGCTTCCCGGCAACAACCTGGCCCGCCGACTCCCCGACGCAGACCTCGTCCACGGCGTGGCCAAGCTCCAGCACCGCCGCGACAAGGCCGTGGCCACCTCGGCCGGCCCCACCCTCGACGACCTGGGCATCGCCTACGTCGAGGCGCCCGTGAGCGGCACGGTGGTGGGCTTTGACATCGAGACCACCAGCAAGGACCCCGACCGCGGCTACATCATCAACATGGGCATCGCCCTCATGGACCTCACGCCCGACGCGCTGCCCCACGACGGGCACGTGGCCTACTTTGGCATTCCCGAGCAGTACGCGACCCAGGGCGTCCCCCTCACCGAGATTCACCAGATCACGTGGGCTGACCTGGCCGGCAAGACCCCCTTCCGCGAGGACCACGCCGCGCAGAAGGCCCTGCTCGCCGCCTTCAAGACCTTCCCGCTCGTTGCCCACAACGCCGCCTTCGAGGACTCGTGGCTCATGCTGCACCTGGACGGCTACGCCGAGGCCCGCAAGGCCGGCAAGATCGCGATCGTGGACTCGCGCGACGTCTGCCGCCGCATCGACCCCGACGTGCGCATGCTGCCCCGCGAGAGCTCGCCGGCATCGCTCGAGAACTGGGCGCGCCGCCGCGGCACGCTCAAGGCAGACGAGAAGGAGCGCCACCTGGGCCTGGACGACGTCTTCCTCATGCTGCGCACCATGCAGGCGGAATTCAACGAGAGGAACATGTTCCCCAAGTCCGCCCAGAGGGCGCAGGCCTAGACCAGCACCTCGACGTCGCCCCGGTGCCGCGCGGCAACCTTCTTGAGCTGGTAGGTGGTCTCGAGGTTGACCCAATAGTCCGGGCTCATGCCAAGCGCAGTGCCAATGAGGTAAGACATCTCGGGCGTGATGGCGCGCCTGCCGTTCACGATGTCCGAGATGGCAGACGCGGGCCTACCTATCGCCTTGGCCAAGCGATACTGCGAGATTCCCAGCGGGACGAGGAACTCCTCGAGAAGTATCTCGCCCGGACTGGAAAGGGCTTCGTCAATGGTAGTCAACCAGCTCTACCCCCCCCTTGCCTCACCACCCCGCCACGCGAAGCAGATGCGCCACCTGTCATTGACGCGGATGCTGTACTGACCACTCCTGTCACCCCTGAGAGCCTCGAGTCGATTCCCAGGAGGAACCATAAGGTCACCAATAGTTCTGTACAGCAGAACTATACCGTGAGACAGAACTACCGTCAACAGCCTGAACGTAGTCAACAAGGCGAGTGGAAAAGCGCGCCCCGCCCTACCCCAGCCGCACCGTGTGAAGCGGCTCGTAGACGGGGTGTTCGCCGGAGAGGTCAGACGAGAACAGCGTGACCGCGTCGATCTCACCGCGTGCGACGTGTGGCATGGGCAGCTCGGACACGGCGGCGAGGTCTGCGGCACGCATGAGGGTGACGTG